>JAYYCN010000058.1:0-2577 GCA_036161795.1 Bacteroidota bacterium | reverse complement strand
TTCAAACCTTCTTTAAAGTTTGAAATAATCGGGTTTTCAATGGTATCTCCTGAACCGCTATTGCTATTCTTTTGAGGCTTAGCCATCAAACCACGCATACCTCCCAACTGACGAATCTGCTCCTTAGAACCACGAGCTCCAGAATCTAACATCATAAAGATCGGGTTAAATCCTTGATCATCATTTTGTAGATCTGTGATAAGCACGCGCGCCAAATGGTTATTTACACGGGTCCATAGGTCAATTACCTGATTATAACGCTCATTATTGGTAATGAAACCCATATCCGCATTTTGCTGTATTTCCATTACCTCTTCCATGGCTTTATTCACCATTTCATCTTTGGCATCTGGAATTTTGACATTGCTTAAGTTAAAGCTCAAACCACCGCGGAAGGCGTAATCAAATCCTAGTCCTTTGATATCATCCAAGAAATCTGCAGCTGCAGCAACACCCGCAACCTTAATTACATCAGCAATGATATCACGTAGATTTTTCTTCTTGAGAACTGCGTTGATAAATCCAACACCTTCAGGAACTACATCATTGAATAATACTCTACCAACGGTAGTCTCAATTAATTTGTATTGTAATTCTCCGTTATCACGAACTTGCACACGGCATTTAATACCTGCATGAAGTTCTACCGAACCCTCGTTGTAAGCAATTCTTACTTCCTCAGATCCATAGAATGTTAAGCCTTCTCCTTTCACAGGATGCGCTTTTGTTCCTTTTCTATGTTTCGTGATGTAGTACAGACCCAAGATCATATCCTGAGAAGGAACCGTAACAGGAGCACCATTCGCAGGATTCAAAATGTTGTGAGAAGCCAACATAAGTAGCTGCGCTTCTGCAACAGCTGCATTACCCAAAGGTACGTGAACCGCCATCTGGTCACCGTCAAAGTCAGCGTTAAAACCAGAACAAACCAAAGGATGTAAGCGAATCGCTTTACCTTCTACTAGTTTCGGCTGGAACGACTGTATACCCAAACGGTGAAGCGTAGGTGCACGGTTAAGTAACACAGGGTGTCCTTTAAGGATGTTCTCAAGAATATCCCATATTACTGGATCCTTCTTTTCTACGATTTTCTTTGCTGTTTTTACGGTCTTAACGATTCCTCTTTCAATCAGCTTACGAATAATAAACGGTTTGAATAACTCTGCCGCCATGTTCTTAGGAAGACCGCACTCATTTAGTTTGAGATTTGGTCCTACTACGATCACGGAACGTCCGGAATAGTCAACACGCTTACCCAATAGGTTCTGACGGAAACGTCCTTGCTTACCTTTAAGCATATCACTCAAAGATTTTAATGGACGGTTACCCTCACTCTTAACAGCACTTGCACGACGTGTGTTATCTAATAAAGAATCAACCGCCTCTTGTAACATACGCTTTTCGTTACGTAAAATCACATCAGGAGCCTTGATTTCCACCAAGCGCTTCAAACGGTTATTTCTGATAATTACACGACGGTATAAATCGTTAAGATCCGAGGTAGCAAAACGACCACCCTCTAATGGGACCAATGGTCTCAATTCAGGTGGAATCACCGGCAACATGCGCATAATCATCCACTCTGGCTTGTTTTCACCTGTCTTTTGAGCAGAACGGAAGCTTTCAATTACTTTCAAACGCTTCAACGCCTCTTGCTTTCGCTGCTGAGATGTCTCAGTTGCTGCTTGAAGACGTAAATCGTAGCTTAATTTATCTAATTGTACTCTACCTAATAAATCTTCCAATGCTTCAGCACCCATCTTCGCGATGAACTTGTTAGGGTCACTGTCGTCAAGCATTTGATTTTCCTTAGGAAGTGCGTCAATGATATCTAAGTACTCTTCCTCTGTTAATAAGTCTAAATAGTTACTATCCTCTGCGATACCTGGCTGAATGACTACATAACGTTCGTAGTAAATAACCATATCCAATTTCTTGGTTGGTATACCTAGTAAATAACCAATCTTGTTAGGGAGAGAACGGAAGTACCAGATATGCGCTACAGGAACCACAAGATGAATGTGTCCCATACGCTCACGGCGAACTTTCTTTTCTGTAACTTCTACACCACAACGGTCACATACGATGCCTTTGTATCGAATACGCTTGTATTTACCACAGTGACATTCGTAATCTTTGATGGGTCCGAAAATGCGTTCACAAAACAGACCGCCCATTTCTGGCTTGTAACTTCTATAGTTGATGGTTTCTGGTTTTACCACCTCACCAAAACTACGACGAAGTATAATTTCAGGGGACGCAAGCGAGATTCTCACCTTGCTAAAATTGCTCCCAATTTTTTGTGTTTTCTTTTGAATTTGCATGATTATTCGTACTGCGGATTAATCCAAAAAGGTTACTTCTAATCCAAGACCGCGTAGTTCATGGATTAATACATTAAACGATTCAGGAGTTCCAACCTGAGTAATATTATCACCCTTAACAATTGCTTCGTAAGCTTTCGCTCTACCCGCTATGTCATCTGATTTAATGGTAAGAATTTCGCGGAGGATATTTGATGCACCGAATGCTTCCAATGCCCAAACCTCCATCTCACCAAAACGCTGACCACCGAAT
>JAYYCN010000057.1:0-5436 GCA_036161795.1 Bacteroidota bacterium | reverse complement strand
ATTTGCATCAGCTAATAATGCTCCTCGTTCTGACTGTATCAACTCCACGATAACAGCCGCTACTCCTTGCTTTGGAAGGTTCTCAATAGCTTCAATATCGTTTTGTTTTATTCTGTAAACTCCGTTTAAAAGAGGTCTATAGCGCTGGGTAAAGTAGTCATCATCCATTAATGAAAGCGGACCTTGGCCACTACCATGATAAGCTTGTACTTGTGAAACGAAAGTAGATCGCCCTGTAAAACGTTTTGCTAATTTCATAGCAGCATCAATCGCTTCAGAACCAGAATTCAAAAAGTACACTGAATTGAGTGAAAGAGGTAAATCTTTCAAGAGATTACGTGCATAATTTACGGTAGGGGAATGAATCACCTCCCCATAAACCATAACATGTAAATGATGGTCGATTTGCTCATGTAGCTCACTTTGAATATCTGGGTGTTGGTGTCCAAGACTACTTACGGAGATACCGGAAATCAAGTCAATGTAGGTGTTGCCGTCGGAATCATACAACACGCAACCTTCAGCATGGTCTATTTGTATCCCAATGGGCTCAGGATTCGTTTGGGCCATGTCTGACATAAACATTGATTTTATGGATATCTGCTGAGACATGCAGCAAAACTAAACAAAAAAGCCCCGCTTTAAAGCGGGGCTTTTTTAAGTAGGGTAAAGATTTATTTTACTTTTTCACTAAGCTCAGCACCTGGCTTGAAACGAACTACTTTTTTAGCAGCGATGTTAATTTCAGCACCAGTTCTTGGATTTCTACCTTTACGAGCGCTACGAGCACTTGTAGAGAATGTACCGAATCCAACCAAGATTACTTTGTCATCGCTTTTCAAAGCGTTAGTAGTCGCTTCCATGAAGCTGTTCAAAGCTGTTTGAGCTTGTGTTTTAGTAATACCAGCATCTGCTGACATTTTACCGATTAAGTCTGACTTGTTCATATAAATTAAATTTGGTTTTGTTGATTGTGTCAAAAGTATGAAACTCCGTGTTATTACCAAACTATGGTAAAAATAAAAGCGTACTAAAATTGTACACTTTTAACTAACAAACTATAACAATCCGCGGAAAAAAATCACCTAACTAATTGATTGATAGCGATATGAAGTATTTTCTCAGGTTTGGACTTATTCCAAATTATTTTGGATTTATGGTAATCAGATCCCCTCTTTTCAAGCAATTCATCCAACATTTCTCTTATTTGCGTGATACTTTTATCCTCGAAAATGGGTCTGTGATTGGGATTTTCCACGATTCGCGTCTGTATTGTACCTAAATCTGGATTCAAAAAAAGTGTCAATCCTTGTGCTGACATCCACATCATGTTATCTGAATGAGACGCTGTTCCACCACCAGACGCAATCACATATTGGCTCAATGTTTCAGTTTCTCTTAAAATTTTTGTTTCCAATGACCGAAATGATTCCTCTCCATGAATTTTGAAATAATCAAAAATGGACATCCCTTGATCTTGAACAATTTTTTCGTCGATATCCAAAAATGACCAATTCATTTTTTCAGAAAGCCATCGACCGATGGTTGTTTTTCCTGAAGCTGGTAGTCCTACGATATAAACTTTATTCATGA
Source organism: Bacteroidota bacterium (assembly GCA_036161795.1). Taxonomy (GTDB): domain Bacteria; phylum Bacteroidota; class Bacteroidia; order NS11-12g; family UBA955; genus VMCP01. The sequence goes on along the minus strand of JAYYCN010000057.1, from coordinate 3,843 downwards.
TCTTAATCTAGGATCTATCCAAACATACAACACTTCCGTGAGAGTGTTGATTACAAAGAACAAACAAGCTGTGAATAAAACCCCACCCATTACCACGGGAAAATCACTTTGTTGAAGGGCCTCAATGGTTACCTTTCCGAGACCTTTCCATTGAAAAATGTATTCGGTAAAGAACGAACCCGCCAACAAACTACTAAACCAGCCACCTATAGAAGTTACAAGCGGGTTTAATGCATTAGGAAAGGCATGCTTCCAAAGCACCGTTTTTGTGCTTAGGCCTTTTGCTTTTCCCGTTTGTATGAATTCTAACTTTAATGTATCAGCCATATTATTTCTGGCCAATTGTACAAAAACCGCTACAGGTCTAAAACCAAGGGCAAAAGCTGGTAAAATTAGATTTTCTGGTTTCCATATAAAACGTGATCCATCCGCACTTAATTCTCTCCAACTACCGGTCATGGGAAGCCCAGTATATTGATTCCATACAAATCCAAATAACCATGACAATAACATTGCCGAGAAAAATGACGGAATAGAAATCCCCAACGTGGAAAAGGCAACGATTGACTTATCTACAAAACTACCTTCCTTGCGCGCTGCAAATACACCCAGAGGTATCCCAATAACTACTGCAATAATTAAAGCAGCAAAAGCGAGAATCATGGTACCAATGAATGCCTCTGATAACATTTCAGTAACGAGTCGTTTGGTTTGAAATGACCTTCTCAAGTATGGCCATTTAATCCAAACAGACTGGTTTGTGAGCTTCATTTCGATGCCTTTGATCCCGTTTGGTGTGTTTCCCTGGGAATAAACAGAAATAGGTGATACATCATTTAGATAGGATATCGCCTGAGAATATACTGGTTGGTCTAATCCTAAATCACGAACAATAGCATCGGTTGTGGCCTTATCTGTTCGTTGACCACTTAAAATCTGCTCTGGACCCGGAAGGGCTTGGAATAAATAAAATATCATCCCAATTAGCCCAAGTAACACGGCAATAAAAAATGGTACTTTTTTTATCCAAAATGAAATCATTTAGATAATATAAACGAGTTTAATTTTTGTACACTAGGCATTGATGCTCCACTCCATTTTTCAACGATAGTTGATCCATCAAACAGGTACAAGGTCGGATTATATCTTGCCATGGTCATGAGCATTTTTTGATCAGCCGAATACAACTTAAAACTAATATCACGCTCCTTTTTAAATGCATTAGATGCTTGTAAAGAAGCAGACGTTAATCCCCAAAAGGGAATTTGATTCTTACGAGCCCAATTATAACAAACTCTTGCCTGTGGTAAAGCGTTGGTATTAACTTCACTCAAAAATGGAATGACGAATACTAATTGAAACCCATCGTAATCTAGCATTTTATCTTTGAAATCCTCTCCAGACTCAGCATTGTAAATGGCAAAGTCATGGATTGGAGATTCGTATCCAGGAATGATGATTTCTCGGTCTTGACGAACAAAATGATACCCTCGTTCACTAAATTCTGAATACTGTGCTGTTGAAACTAACAAAGAGTCATTATCTTTTTTCATCATGAAGCGAATTCTGATGGAATCTGTTTCTCTTTCTCCTTCAGGGATGTACGTCATAATATGTTTGATATCGTTCCCTCTCTTATAGGGAAGAAAATCCCATACCGGTAAATATGTGTAACAAAACCAACCAAACCCGATCGTCAACAGAGAGAAAACGGAAATGACCAAGTGTGATTTTGACTCTACAAAAAATGACTTATTGTACTTTCGACCAATCACAAGAATGACAACAAATACCAATAAAATGATATCCTTCTTAAAGGAATCCCAAGGTTTAAGTTTTATAAAATCACCAAAACAGCCGCAGTCGGTAACTTTATTAAAATACGCACGATACCAAGTTAGAAAAGTGAAAAACCCGATAAGCAAAGCCGTGATTAAAATTGTGATATTGAACTGCCAGCCAATAAGCATTGCAAATCCTAAAACCACTTCAAGTGCACAGAAAAACCCACTAAAGTAGAGCGAGTAGTCCTTACAACCTTTGAAAAATATAGAAAGCAAAGATTCCCCTTTAACCCATGATGAAATATCCATTATTAGGTCTTCGATATGACTCAGTTTACCATTTTGTAGCGAATCAATCACAAATTGATGACCCATTGATTTGCCATCCATACCGGTAATATCAAATTCTACTCTTGCTGGGAAGGACAATCGTATGGTTTCATCATTGGTTATACCACTACCACCCCATTTTAGTCTTACCAGCTTGAGAAGGGTATCTCCTTCAAAATTTATTTGAATATCCTTCACGTCATCGGAAGGGTACAATTCGTATTTCTTTTCAATCAATAAAACATCGTTGCAACGAATTGTTGCACTTACTGAATCCTGTTTTGTAGAAACATCCTCAGCAAATACGTCAAAATACTCATTCAGTTTAATGGCAAATCCAGAAGGGTCATTGAGTTTAACAATCCCTGAAAAAATGAACAGTGCACCAGTGAATAGTCTAGCAAAGAGAAATACGTTTTTCATTTTTAATCGTTTAATCTAATTAGCGCAAAAATTGCATAGTTGATAATATCCTGATAATTACCTTCCACACCCTCTGAGATCGTGGTTTTTCCTTTGTTATCCTCAATTTGTTTAATTCTTGACAATTTCACCAAAATCATATCGGTGAAACTACTGATACGCATTTCACGCCAAACTTCGCTGTAATCAGAGTTTTTGAGCACCATTAAATTCTTGGTATCTTTAATAAGCTGCTCATACCATTGATTGATTTCGCTACTGGGTGTCATTGGATCACTTTCGTCATGAGGATAAGCTACTTGAATTAGTGCCATCAATGAGTAATTAACAATACCCATGAATTCTCCAATCACATCATCACCTAAATGGTTTTGACCTGATTGTTCTATATTTCGTACGCGTTGAGCCTTAATGTAAATTTGATCTGTCAGACTAGAAGGGCGAAAAAGTCTCCAAGACGGGCCGTAATCGGTATTCTTCTTTTCAAATACTTCTTTACATGTTGACATCACAGCATCATACTGTTCGCTAGTTGTTGGCATCTCAACAAAGATATTTAAGTCCGATTGTATTTTATTAACTGGCAATGTATATTTCACCATGCAAAGATTTGAGGACCAATTTATAGAACTTTATAACCACCTTAACCGTGGTCAAAAACAGGCGGTAGACGCTATAAATGGCCCTGTTATGGCCATTGCAGGTCCAGGTACGGGTAAAACTCAAATTTTAGCAACGAGAATTCTTAATATTCTTAGAAAAACAGATACTAATCCAAAGAATATTCTTTGCTTAACCTACACTGAGGCTGGAGCAACTGCAATGAGGCAACGTCTAAGTAAATTTATGGGGACAGAATCGTATAAAGTCAATATTTATACCTTTCATGGGTTGTGTAACAGATTGATTTCGGACAGACAAGATCTATATGGGAAACGAGAATTGCGCGTTATGGACGATCTTGAAAGAATGCAGCTAATTCAGAGTATGCTCGATGATTTACCCCATTCAAATCCATTAAAAGACTATCAATCATATAATACAAATAAGCATAAACAATTATCCGAAGTTTGGGGAATTATGCGGGATGAAAAACTTCATGCCAAGGATATTGAACAAATGATTGAGAAATGCCAAGATGAAGACTATTTCAAGGTTCATTTCCCAGATGCATTGTATAAGCGAAACTACAAGGGTAAGGTAAAAGGAGATATCAATCCAAACGATTGGAAGAAACTAATGGGTGGCTGGGAAATGCTCATAGAAGCTGCAAGATTGCTTAAACCATATCAAGAAAAGAAAAAGG
>JAYYCN010000056.1:0-2539 GCA_036161795.1 Bacteroidota bacterium | reverse complement strand
GATGGATCCATGGTAAAGCCTGTTGCAAACATTTCCGGTAAAACCACCAATGATTGCTCTGGCGTTCGTTCGATATGCCATTGAAACCGAAGTAGATTCTGATTTACATTTTCCCAAATCAAATCTGTCTGGATTAAATTCAATTGTAGTGCCGTCATAAAGAAGGAATTTGCTTGAGTTTATTGGCTGCCGCAATCAATGTTTCGTCCGATTTAGCGAAACAAAACCTTAACAAGCCTGTTCGACTGGAATTTTCGTTAAATACATTTATCGGAATACTTGCAATACCAAATTGTTGGGTAAGTACAGATGCAAATTCATCGTCTGATTCTTGGGAAAAGGCATCAAATCCTAAGATTTGAAAATATGAACCCGAACAGGGATAAATTCTCCATTTGCTTCCTTTCAATGTTTCCTGAAATAGATTCCGTTTCTTTTCGTAAAACTCGGATAGCTCCCGCTCCCAATTTGGATTCGTTGACAAGAACCTTGTTAAACCCATTTGAGTTGCACTATTTGTTGAGAAGTTAATAAATTGATATAGCCTTCGTATCGCTTCTGTGATTTTCTTATGAGCAATAACATAACCCATTTTCCAACCCGTAGAATGAAACGTTTTTCCGAAAGATGACACCTTCATGCTTCGCTCTTTTAACCCTTCCACTTGCAACACACTTTTGTGCTTTTTTTTATCAAACACCATGTGCTCGTATACTTCATCCGATAAAACAAATGTGCCTATTGGCTCTGTGATTTGCACGAGGGCTTTCCAGTCTTCATCAGTCATTACCGCACCCAATGGGTTATGAGGAGTGGTGATTATGATGAGCCTCGTCTTGGAGTTTAGTTTGTCGTTAATTCGTTCAATGGGAAATGATAAGTCTTCGAGATTCATCGGTATTCTGACACACTTCCCCCCCGCCCATTCTATCGCCGCTTGATAACTATCGTACGCTGGATCTAATAAAATAACCTCATCTCCAGGTTCTACTAGGGCATGAATACAGGCGAATAAGGCCACCGTCGCGCCTGGGGTAACCGTAATATCGTCAGAAGGATGTACATCGTGACCATGAAGATCGAATTCCTTTTGAGCAATTTGTTCACGCAGCTCGATATAACCTGGCATCGGGGCATATTGATTGTAACCATTGTTCATGGCCCAATTCACTTCTTCTAACAGTTGTTTTGGAGGATCAAATTCTGGAAATCCCTGCGAAAGATTTAATGCATCGTGTGCTTTTGCCATTTGAGACATCACAGAAAATATAGATTCTTGAACTCCTGATAGTTTATTCGGAATATCCACGGATAGCGAAGTAAGTATATGTCCATCAATATTCATAAACCACCCCAAAATCTCGTCCCTTTATTTAAAAATTATCCATAGTTTTGGAAAAAAGATATTGTATGAGCAACAATAAGACAAGTAAAATTTTTGCGATTCTCACGGGCGTATTCTTTTTTTGGGGATTTGTAGCAGCTAGTAACGGCATTTTAATTCCCGTATTCAAAGAGCATTTAAAACTCTCTCAGGGGGAAAGTCAATTGATAGCCTTCGCCTTTTATGTGGCCTACACGATCGGTTCATTGATTTACTTTTCTATGGTGCGATTCTTCAAATTCGATGTGGTTCGAGATTGGGGATACGGAAAAGGGATCGCTATAGGGCTGTTTATATCAGCTATTGGAACCTTATTATTTATTCCCGCAGCAAATAACGCTTCATTTCCATTGGTTCTCGGAGGCTTAATGATTGTTGGAATAGGATTTGCCTTTCAACAAACTGCCGCCAATCCCTTAGCCATATTACTAGGACCTTCGAAAACAGGATCTCAACGCTTAAGCATGGCAGGTGGCATCAATAACCTTGGAACCACCATCGGACCCTTATTGGTGAGTTATGCAATTTTTGGCTCACTTGGAAAAGAAAATACCGTTTTGGATATTACGGCGGTTAAAATCCCATACCTGGCATTGGGTGCTTTATTCTTTTTATTTGGTGTGATTTTTTGGAGAATGGAAGATCCATTGAAAGATCAAGCCGAAGAAGAAAACGATTCGGATATTTCAGTTGCTTCTGTGAACAATAACAAGAAAAGCGCTTTGGTTTTCCCACAGTTAATTATGGGAATGTTTGGCATTTTTGTCTATGTCGGTGTTGAAGTGGCAACCGCCGATAACCTTCCAGAATACCTGAAACAAGAACTTGGGGTCGCTACCAATCAAGTCGCGCCATTTGTGAGCATGTATTGGGCCAGTTTAATGGTAGGTAGGTGGACGTCTGCGGCGAGTGCATTCAATATTTCAGATAAAGCAAAATCTTTGTTAAGAATCCTTCTTCCGTTTGTGGCTTTTGGAATTTTCTTAGGGGCTAACTTCTTCGCAGGTGTGGATGTTAGTCCATTCCTACCTTATGCAGCCTTAATCAGTGGATTAATTTTGTTCGATTATCTCAGCATGGGTAATCCAGCCCGTCAATTATTGATCTATTCCACTATAGGAATTCTTTTACTCATTACCGGAATGTACACCGAAG
>JAYYCN010000055.1:0-7540 GCA_036161795.1 Bacteroidota bacterium | reverse complement strand
AAACTTAAGAAAAAAGAGAAATCTACTTTAAATATACAATCCTTGCCAATGCTAGATTTCTCTAAGGGGTATAAACGTGAAGAAATAAACCAATGGGTAGAGAAATGGAATCACATATCGTAGATTTATTCGAGGTCACAAATCCGTTTCCAGGTCTTCGTTCATTTGAAGAGAACGAACATATGCTTTTCTTTGGTAGAGAAGAGCAGGTAGATGATTTAATTACTAAGCTGCGAAAAAATCGTTTTTTGGCAGTTATCGGTACCAGTGGTTCGGGTAAGTCGTCGCTGGTAAAATCAGGTTTGTTACCTTCTTTGTACGGAGGATTCATGGCTCAATCAGGGTCAAATTGGCAAACAGTCACATTTAGGCCAGGTGTGGATCCTATTGGGAATATGTCAAAAGCTTTGTGTGAATCGAACTATAATTATCTCGATGAGCTGGGGGTTGATAATGTAGATTATTCGGACATTATTGAATCAGGTTTAAGGCGGAGCGACCGTGGGTTGATTGATTTTTATCATCAAAACATGTCACAAAGAAAAGGAGATAATCTTCTAATTTTGGTTGACCAATTTGAAGAGTTATTTAGATTTTCTGATATAGAAAAATCAAAGCAAGATGGTTTTAGCGATGCAGTAGCATTTATTGAGCTATTGTTAACTGCGTCTCGTCAATCCGATGTGCCGGTATATATTGTTTTCACAATGAGGAGTGATTTTCTTGGTGAATGCACTCGATTTAAGGGATTCCCTGAAGCCATAAATGATGGTCATTATTTGGTTCCGCGGATGAGTAGAGAACAAATCCGGGAAGTCATAGAAGGTCCAGTGAAAGTTGGTGGCGCAGAAATATCTCGTACCCTGGTTAATCGTATACTAAATGATTTAGGTGACAACCCTGATCAATTACCCATTTTGCAACATGCTTTAATGAGGGTTTGGGATTACTGGAGAGTTCAATCGCAGCAAACGGGCCCTCTAGACAACGAACATTACGAGGCCATTGGTACATTAAAAGGGGCGCTTTCCCAACATGCGGAAGAAGCATATTCTGAGTTAGAAGAAGACGAGAACCAAACTCTGCAAAATTTATGTAAGGCTATTTTTAAAACATTAACGGATCGGGGGAAAAATAATAGGGGGACGCGACGACCAACGCCTGTGAAAGAAGTGATGCGTTTAACCAATGCCACGTTTGAACAAGTCAATGTAGTCACAAGAGTATTTCGCGAATCTGGACGCGGGTTTTTATTACCGGATATGGAAGTAGAATTATCCGAATCGAATATTCTCGATATTTCACATGAAAGCTTGATGCGTGTCTGGGTAAGGTTAATGACATGGGTTGAAGAAGAAAGTGAATCGATTCAAATGTATTTGAGGCTCACAGAGGCAGCTGAGCAGTATGAACAGAGAAAAGGAGGATTATGGAGGAACCCCGAACTTTCTTTAGCCATTAAGTGGAAGAACGATAACCAACCCAATGAATTATGGGCTCAACGCTTAAATGAGCAGTTTGAGCATACCATGCTTTTCTTGGATTACAGCATTGATCAACAAGAGAAAGAGGAGCGATATAAAGAGGAACAACAAAAAAGTCGACTGAGAAGAGCGAGAATATTTGCTGTCACTGTTGGTTCTGTAGCGATGGTGGCGATATTTCTTGCATTCGTGGCAAAAAACGAAAAGAAAGAAGCAGATAAAGCTAAAGAGGTTGCAGTTCAAAAATCAACAGAGTTGGAAGCTGTTAATAATGAGTTGAATATAAAGGACAAAAACCTTGAAAAAGCAGTAAAAGAAGCTAAACAATCTGCTAAAGATGCGAAACAAAGTGCGGTTGCCGCGATGAACGCTAAGAGGATTGCGGAGCGAGAGCGAGAGAATGCTAAGCAGTCGGAAGCGAATGCGATGAGGGAGAAAAAAATTGCGGAGCAAGCGCAGTCCTTGGCAATGAAGGCAAAGAAAACAGCAGAAATGGAAAAGTCATATGCGGAGAGACTCAAAGCAATATCAGATGCGAATGCTGCGGCCCTAGCATCGGTTTCAAAATATGCACAAGGGGATTTTGATCAAAGTATGAGATTAGCTAAAGAGGCATATAATTTGAATCGAGAGAAGGATGGAAGCCCCTCTAGAAATAGCATATTAAATGCCCTATATCTGAATTGGAATAAAGCGTTAAATCATGAGAATGAGTTGGAGGAACATCTGGCTTCGGTGCGTGCATTGGATGTATATGAGGGTCGTTCGGAATTCTTTAGCGTTGATGATAATCTTGTTTTAAATATATCACGTTTAACACATGGCAAACTCAGCTTGCTAAGCTCAACTAAACTCCCCAAGCCCGTTAAGGCGTTGAAAATGAATAAAAATGGGAACGCGATAGCCGTGTTATTCCAAGACGGTCAATTAGCAAAATATGCAGTAAAAAATGAGGTAATAAAGTTTGCAGGCAATCTGGCAACTTTAGGAAAGATACAGGGTAATGCGCGGATCTACCAAGTACAAGACGAATTACTAGTGTTAGCTGCTGGTAAATTATGGATAGTGGAAAATGGAAGGATAAAGTCGCAATTCACAGGGGTTTCGACATTTGCCGTGGGATCGGATAAGAATCAAGCTTGTTTATGGGTAAGAAATAACCGAATCCAAACATTTCACTCAATAAAAGAACTTGGTTCAGACGCAGCACTAAATCTCCAATTTAGTGGGATTGCCACAGCCGCTAGTATTGCCCCTTCTGGTGAGCAGTTTGTCGTGGGCACCTTAGACGGAAAAGTCGTTATCGGAGATATGTGGGATGAATCGAACAACTCCCTAGAAACTCCTAATAGTTTTGCAAAACAACATTTATCAGCAGTTTCTATGATTAAATGGGTTGAGAAATTAAACGGCGAACCCACATTAATCACTTCGAGTTATGATCATACTGTAAAACTAGTGACCGTTTCCGACTTTCTTGCTAAAAAATATGCCTCGGAATCCATTCGACTTGATTTACACAAGTCGTGGATTTTTGGTTTTCTTTGGATAGAAAAAGAACAGGGAATAATAACATTTAGTGAGGATAGTAAAGTGAAGTTTAGCTTGTTATCCTCGGAATTACTAAATAATAGACTCAATGAAAAATAGAGCTATAGCATATTTGGTTTTTGTTTCGTTGTTATGGATGAGCAATTTACTCCTGGCACAAAACATCTCGAACTGCGACAGAGAATTAGTTAAAGTAAAGGAAGCTTACCACATCGGCAAATTTGAGCAATGTATCAATCGGGTTAAGCTTTGTATTGATAAAAATGGATATACCAAACAGAGTAAGATTGTAGCATTATCTTTCTTAGCTAAGGCTTATTTGGCCATTGATTCGATCGAGTTAGGTCAAGAGGTTATACGAGAGATTTTATTGAGAAAGGATAACTATGAGGCGGAGATAGATGATCCATTAAGGTTCAAACGAAATGTGGAGTTAGTTAGGTCTTCTTTGAAGTCTAATACCATCATGTCGGTTTCTAAAAAAGCTGAAAAACTAGAACTAGCACCTGCTACGATTGTAGTCATCACTGCAGAAGATATTTTAAATAGAGGTTATAAAACACTCGATGAAGTAATGGATGATTTGCCGGGTGTAGACATTGCTGCTACCAATGGATTAGTGGGAAAGTCTATAAATTTAAGAGGATATCGTTCAGAAAATATGAACGACAAGACAATGATTGTTTTTGATGGGGTAGAGGATAATGAAATGTTCACGCAATTTGCATACGTTGGAAAGCAAATACCCATTCAATCAATTAAGCGAGTTGAACTAATTTATGGGCCGGCTTCTTCCTTATATGGTGCAAATGCTTTTTCAGGTGTAATAAATGTGGTAACTAAGGACGGGAGTGATTTATTTAAAAAGAAAAAAAAATCATTTAATCAACATCCAAGAACTGAATATACTTTAGAAGGTAGAGTGAACACGGGTAGTTTTAATACCCAATCTTTGGAAATGGATGGAGGGGTTAAACTAAAAAACGGGATTGTTATTCAAACTTTTGGACGGTATTTCGTTTCAGATGAAAATAACCTAAGTGCCTATAAAGATTGGGATGGTAAATGGACGGAAGAAGACTTTGGCGAAAACCATTATTTTAATACTTTAAGCGATTCGATTACAGAGGAAAATCGCAATTTTTGGGATTCACTGATTCAAAAAAGAGATCCTACTGGGGAGTTTCATTCGTTTAATGCTGACTCAACAAAAATTCTGCCCACCAATAAAGCCATCAAGGAAATTACAGCATTAGATCAATCCGTATATAATCAGATTCCAACCATTTCGGGTTTCCAAAAATATCGTGGTGCGGACCCCAAACAGTTTACAGATAAAACCACCGATCAATATTTTGGAGTTAAAGTCACACTTGGAGATCTTATCCTGCAAGCTCAAATAGTGGATAGGAACGAGGGCGCCTCTCCTGATTACGTGGATAAATATTTTGCTGTAAATTCATTGTATACTAACTGGCACACTAGACAACAATTTATTTCGAGTCGGTATTCAAAGAAGTTAAGTGATAATTGGTTCTTTTACAATACGGCGTATTTTAGAGTTTCAGATTTTGGAACGGATTCTAGGTTGACAGAATTTAAAGGATTCGCACAAAATAAACTTGAACTTGACGATTTTTTAGCGGGAGAAAGACCTAAATGGAACAGGAGGTCTTATTACCAACAGTGCAAACAATTTAGGGATGAGTTCAGGTTGCAATATATTATCGATGATAGAAATGACTTGCTATTAGGTGCAGAGATTAGAAACGGTGTTTTTCAGTCTAATTATCTCACGACCGATTCAAGTGATAATGCAATATCTAATGGCAGTATTAAATCCGAGTTAGGAGGAAATAAACCCGCTATGTTCGACATTGGCGCATTCTTTAATTACACCTATTCAAACCCTGAAAAACACATTAATTTGGCTGCTGGAGGGCGTTGGGATCAAAACGTTGTTGCCGAAAGTCAGCAAGATGGTTATTCAAGATTCAACCCGAGATTAAGCGCGGTATTCTATCCTGATAACTGGGTGTTTAAAGCGATTTATTCTGAAGCGATTTTTGCTTTTCCAAGCTTTACAAAATTCTCCTCATCCGCGACACGTATTCGCCCTGTGAATTTGACTCCAGAAAAAGTGAGAAATGCAGAATTCAGCGTACATCGCACTTTACTTCATAGCAAGCTTAATTTAGAAGGGGTTGTTTACCACACGAGGTACTCTAACTCATTAATTACCAATAAAATAAATGAACTAACTCAATGGAGTAATCGTGAAAACGCAGAAACTCACGTAACAGGGGGACAGTTTATCGGGAAATGGAACATAAACCAAGACATACACTTGAATCTGAATGGTTCATTTAATAATTCTTGGCTACACCTGCAAGGTGTCGATGGGTCAGATTCCTCTTTGAGGACAGCTCAAATTGCTGATTTTACTCTGTTTTTTGGAATTGGAATATCGTTCTTAAAGAAAAAGGGATATGTTTATTTTTCTACAAACTTGGTGGGAAATAAATATACAGGCAAGGGTACTTCCTTGGAAAATTCGGAATTACTGGAAACGATACCCGGATATCAGTTAGTCAATCTTTCTTTGCGTTATGAGATATTGCCTTCGATTCATCTTCAGTTGATCGGTAGGAATTTACTGAATGAATTTTACGTTGCTCCAGGTATACGATCTGCTGCTGGTTCCTACAGTTCATTGATACCTCAACCAGGCCGCAACATTAATGTGGCAATGAATTTTAAATTTTAATTATGTCGTTGGGCCTAGGAAAAGGATTATTTGGAGATTTAGACCCAATTCAAGCTTGGCTACTTAAGCGATTATTCGGACAGTCATTTTTTACAGGTTTTGCATCGGCCTATTTTTTCGTCGCCGCATATACAGCGATGTTAGGTGCTTTAGGAATTGAAGAGATACCTATAGCATACTTAATTTCAGGTTTTGGTGGGGTATTGTTAATCAAGGGATTTCAAAGGTTACAAAATGACTATGGAGCATCAAATAGCCATTTCATACTTACCGGAATATTCATGGCCTGGATGTGGGGTTTATTTTATTTGAATCAACACGAGTTTAGTGGGTTAGTTCAGTGGTGGATAGGTATTCTTAGCTTTATTTTAGTTATTCCATTTAGCGCGGTATTTACCATGAATATAGGCACAAGCTGTTTTCAAGTACTCGGTGTAACGAAAGGAAAAAAATGGATGGCAAAATTGGGAATAGCGGAAACGATGGCAGCTATGCTTGCCTTTTTATCTGCTCCTGTTATCGTGGAAACTTTGGGTCATCCATCTTGGCTATTTTTTGCAGGAGGCATTGCTATTATTCCATTGATGAGGTTGAGCGTGATTGGATACCAAAAAAAAGAGGGAAGTCAATCAACGTATTCATTGCAAAATAAAGTTGAGTTAAAATTATTATGGCGCTCTCCATTTTTTAAGAAAGTGATAGTGGCCACCTCCATATCGGTAGCTATGATATATTGGGTGGATTACACCTATATCATTTCGGTTAGGAATTTGGCTAGAATTAAACAAATGACCACATCGGAAGTTGTTTCTATTTTCTTCGCGATCGTAAAAGTGGGTGAATTATTGGGTTCATTGTTTTCTGCTGATATTGTAAGGCAGCTAGGAACTCAGCGATCATTGAGAGTGTTCGCTATAACGATGTTGTCAGTTGCCTTTTTAATAATCCTCTTATTTGTGGGATTTGAGACTTCTATTTCGACCTTGGTGATTTTTATCATTAGTCTAAAATGGTTTGAACGGGTTGTAAGACGAACGGTTGAAGTGCCCTCAAATAGGATTGTTTTACAAGTTGCTAAACCGGAAGAAAAGCTTGGTTTACAAACGGCCTTGGAAGGTACCGTTAGTCAGTTAGCCACAATTGGTGCAGCCCTTTTGGCGTGGTTGATTTCCTCTCAGTACAAGAATGTTGGAAGTTTTGAGTTTCTTGTGTTACTGGTGGGTTTTATAGGATTAGTATCGATATACTGGGTAACAAGGGTGTTTAAGGTATCTGAAATGTATCGAAATCGACTTTCAAATTACCTCAAGGACATTGCAAAAGGGAGTAAAACAGAGTTAAAGGAATCTCCCAATATTGATCAAACAAATGAAGACAATTTAATTGATTCTAATGAGGCCGTGCGTAGGCTATATAACAAAAATTTCATTCGTCAGTTTTCTGTGCTAGAGAATCTACCTGAAAAGCTTTCAGATATTTCAAAAATCATCGAAATGACTGATGCAGCATCTTTGCTTTTGAAATCAGAGATTTTAAAAAGGCATCAATCGGTAAATGATGAAACGGAGATACATGAATCTATGCAAACGAAATATAATGTGATGCTTATGAATATAGGGGAATCACTTGTTTGGTTGGATTTGTCTATGGCAGATTTAAGTTTGGAAACAGAGGAAGAGTTTTATCTTTATGTGAGCTTAAATAAGAGTAGAGACTTATTTATTAAACAGTTATTTAC
>JAYYCN010000054.1:0-9827 GCA_036161795.1 Bacteroidota bacterium | reverse complement strand
GTTATCATATTGCCGTAATGCGCGGTTGTAACGTAGATCAGCCAAGAAACCTGGCGAAGAGCGTTACCGTGGAGTAATTCTGCAGAGTGAGTTACCCCAACTATTTTAAAACAAACGTCTTCTTAGGAATATGAAAAATAGTTTTAATAATATTTTACTACTTGCAACTCTCTTTATATTGGTAAATACGGCAAATGCTCAATTAGATACTATCTATAATCAAGGAGAGTATCGGACTTTCATTGTTCATGAGCCAATGGGATATTCACCTTCCAAACATTATCCACTTGTACTTAATTTACATGGTCTTAGCTCGAGCGCAACCTTTCAACAAAATTATACGCAGTTTGATGATGTTGCCGACTCGTTAGGTTTTATTGTAGTTTATCCAAATGGTACTAGAAACTCTTGGACTACCATTGGAAATTCGGATGTGGATTTTTTATCAAGTTTGGTAGATTCTATTCGTGCTGAATATTCGACCAGTAATTGCTTATTTGTCACTGGTTTTTCACAGGGTGGTTTTATGACGTACAAGTTTGCTAATAATACACCTCATGCTATTACAGCAATAGCAGTTGGCTCAGGGAATATGTCTTTTGCACTTCAAAACGCTTCCTCTTCCGCTCCACAGGTACCCATTATGCATTTTCACGGCACTGAGGACAATATCGTTTCCTATGACGGGACCGTATTAATTTCTCCAATTGACAGTACTATTCAATGGTGGGTAAACCACAATAACTGCAATACTACTCCTGTATTCAACAACCTTCCCGATTTCAATTTAACGGATGGCTCAATGGTTGAGAAGTATTATTATGGCGGTGGATCAAATGGAAGTGACGTGACTTTGTACAAAGTAATAAACGGAGGACACACCTGGAGCGGTGCAACGCCAATTCCCGCTTTTGGTTCTACCAATCAAGATATAAATCAAAGCGCCATAATTGGAAGTTATTTTGCAGATTTTTGTTCAAAAACCAATGGAATTAGTGATACAGAAAGTGATGTCTCTTTCAGCCTTTATCCAAATCCGTTCAACAACCAACTTACTGTCCAGTCCTTAACAAAAAAGGAACATACATTTGTTCTGTACGATAATCTTTTACGTCAAATCCTTAAAGAGAACTTTTACTACAATTCAACAATAAATACCGATTTCCTACCCAATGGAATTTATTTTTATGAAATACACCACTCTAAAAAACAATTAATGGCTGGCAAAGTCATTAAAAATTAAATATCTGAATATAAAAAACTTCTAACCGCACCTAAACGCAATTCTCATCGTTTAATCTTTTGTTCGTTCTATCCTTTGAGAAACAAACTAAACCAGATTCCCTTTATGATTTTAACATTCTCTTTATTGAACAATAAACCTGAACACCCATCCATTGAAGTATATTTGTTATGAGTGAAGCTCGGATTCATAAAGGGAGCTGGCATTCATTAAATGATAAACAATGAAAGAAGCAGGAACAATCATTTTGGTTTTACTAGCGCTAGGCTTTTTTGCTTTAGACGTTTTAAACGGACTAGGGACAGTAAATGGTAAAGTAGATATTACTCACACTGATAAAACTTCTTGGAAAATAGATTACAAATTTGACCAGTCGGTATTTGGCATAATGACCGGCCCCATCACTAAAGAATATCATGAATCTTCATGGGTTTTACCAGAGGAATTTCATTTTGTAAAAGGAGAAGATGGTTATTCATGGTTAGAGAAAAAAGACCAGAGTTCTTTCAATCAACTTTCTGTAAAAGTTAAAACTTATGATAAAACTGTTTTTTATGCACCTCAACCCTTTGTTGTTTTTGACTTTGGTGTTAGCATAAACACAGGCCCATTAGGATTTGCTACTAAAGTTAAAGTTATCGGGTTGTTTGAAATGATGCATAATTTTAATCTAAATTATTCTTTTTATGGTCTTGATAATGAATCCATTATTGTTCCAGGAACAAGTAACCTAGTGGACGTTCCCATAAATGGACAAGGATACTTTGTGTACTTTGGTGACCAGAGTTATGTAACAGAGACGAGCACGGTTCGGCTGATTCTTGATGAAGATTTTCCTGTAACACTTCGTGAAGAGATTCTTCCTAATGCAGAAAAATTCATATCTTTTTATGATAGAGAACTTGGAGAGGTGCTTGACGGTAAATTAATAGTTCAAATGAACTATTCTAAAACCCCAAGAGATGGAACCAACGGATTTAGTATAGGTGGAGGGGCACAAAACGGTCAATTTTCAGGATTTGCTAAAGGTTCTGTAGATTCTACAGAAACCGAGCAACTGACCAAAGAAATTAGAGCCTTTATGGCACATGAAATGGGGCATATATGGCAGCCACCTCTAGGATCGGATAATATGAGGTGGGTAAATGAGGGCGGAGCTGAAATCCTTAGCCATGTAGCCATGACACAGTTAGGAATGATGACAAATGAAGAATTCAACGCATTCCTTAATAAATATATAGCTGAAAGCATTACTACCTTAAAAGAAGTTAGCCTAGAAAACCCGCATCATTATGGGCATGAACAATTGAATTACAGTGCAGGGACCATCGCTATGTGGTCAGCTTGTAAAGCTGTAGGAGGAAATACAGATAATGATATAATTTTCAAAATGAATAGAGAGCTAGGTAAATTTAGTAGAGATTCATTACATCTACATCCAAAGGAGTGCCTAAAAGCTCTTTTTACCTCTCTCGGAATGAAAGAAGAAGCCATTGAGGGAATAAACAATTTTGTAAATATAAAGCATGATAACCCTACCGAAGCGTATAAGCTACTGTTTGATAATACAGGAGTTAACTACCATGTTTTAGGAGATAGTTTGATTATTAAAGATTAATATGAAAACGAATGCCAACAAAGGCTAAAACGACCATAGCTTCCATTCGGTCGTTACTGCGTTTAGCCAAAACTTGTGGCTAATTCGACAAGGAGAAACTGAGTGTAGTCCATTTTTCCCAAAACAGCATTACATCCCGCAGTGATGAATTCATTGCTTAATGAGAGATTCGGAGAAGTTTGCGATCCTGAATTTCCTGAGTTCAAAAAATTGTTGTGTAAAAGGCGAATGCTATGTACCCAGTAACAAACACCTTTGCTACAGTTCCAAGTAAAAAACCTAAGAAAGCACCCAGCCCCGATTTTAGAGCGGTTTTATCGTTTTGACCCGCCCATAGCTCACCGACTATAGCTCCAACAAAGGCACCCAATAACATCCCAAAGGGACCCAGAAAAAGACCCACAAAAAGGCCAATAAAACTACCTATTTGACCCGCTTTGGTTCCCCCACTTTTTTTGGTTCCCCAGATAGGTAAGTAATAATCTAATACGGTAACACCAAGGGCTAAAATGGTACAGGAGATGAACGTGCTGCTTGAATAATCAATACTATTTTCCGGTAATAAAAAAACTAGAAGGTAACCTAACCAAGCAATGGGCGGACCTGGTAGTACTGGAATGATGCAACCCAGGAATCCTACAAAAATTAATAGGCTTCCACACAATAATACGAGCGCTTCCATTAGTTATACTCTTTACCTTGTTTTTGTTCGAAACTCCATCGATCCCAGTACCCTTTTTGATACATGATTTTATTTCCCTTAAAAGTAAAAAATCCGCAGCCTTCTAGTCCATTAGGATCTTTCCATTCCAATACCGCTTCATTACTTTCTATGATGAGTCGTTGAGGTTGGCAAACCATGTTAAAGTGTTCAAATTCGTAACAAAACATTTCGAAAATATCTTTTTTACCTGTTCGCTTAATGTTGGTTGCCACTTGAAAGTTTATGGCTTCTTCGTGGTACATGTCGGCAAGAAGTGAAGCTTCTTTTTTGTTGAATAAATCTACCCAGCGCAACATTAAATCTCTAATCATCTCAGTCAAAGTTATGTACTTGAAATACCTATGTCAACAAAATATGGAAATTATCAAATCACCAACTGTTTTTGGTGCGATTGTAGAATTCAAAGTTAATTTTGAAAAAACTGCGAGGTTGTTCGAATAACTTAGAATATCCAATGCAGTAATATAGACCAATTTTAAATCGCTGTCTCCAGAGTTTTATTAGTTTATCGACACCTGCATAAGCTTCTACAAAAAATAGATTCCGGCGCTCAGGTGCGTATAACAAATTGGCACCAACACTCTCATACATTTGGAAATACTTCATAAAGGGGATTTTATTGATCAGTGCCCCGTTAAAATGATGTCGGTAGTGAATCTCATAGTATCGATTGAAGGTATTAAAAGTGCTATCTAATGTTTGAAAAGCATACATGGGAGGGGTAAATAGAAAATCATCTCCTCTGCGTTGATATCGATAATCAATCAAGCTAACATTATTTCTACCCATAAAACTCCCCGAGGTTGCTCTGATTTCGCTATTGCCAGCGGTCCCCCAGGGGAAGGCATGCTCAATACGGTATTCTAAGTAATCATAATCAATGCTGCTACCAAACAAACGAGGTATGGCCCTTTTATATTCCACAGAAAAGGTGGGCCATTTTGAACCAAGAATGATTTTTTGTTTAGGTTCAGAAATGTATTTCTGAAATGGAGTATAAGACAAACGAATTCGACCAAAAATGGCCAGATGAGACTTGAAATCTGTGGGTGTATTGTTCTCGAATAAGCTATCACCTGAAGGTGAAAATTCGAAATTTGCGATACTTTGTCTATCGCTGATTTCCCCTGTTATCCTTAGGAAAAGACCGTTTACAATCTCCTGGCGATGGTAAACCGTTAAATGATTGTGCTGGTAAAAATTATCCCTTCGAAATAAGTCAATATAAGCCGCAAACGGATTAATCAATCCCAAGTCTCTTCCCGCTTGAATGAAAACACGTTTTCTCTTGTATGGGTCGTATAAAGTGTTAAGTGCAACACTTCCTCTTAAATCTTTATTTAGGATACCATAGGATAGATTGGGTAGTAGTTGGACCTCCCTTTTTGAATCGAACGTCTTTTTGATTCTATTTGCAAAGAGCAAACGACCTCCTCCTGGCCACCACGGCTGGTAAAGTAGCCATAACGGTTGGAATGCCATGTCTATACCCTTTCTTCTATCCCTAAATTCTTGGCCCTCCAAGACAAGGGAACGCAAAGATACCTTGTTTGTAATGGCTTCTAAACTGTCTAAATATCGGTCGGATGTGCGGACACGTTTGATGCTATCGCTTTGATTAACAAATTTCTTTTCGATGGCCAATAGGGGTTGAACGCGGACCTTGTTCCAATAACTCGTATCCCTTTCGTAGGCTTCTTGTTTGGTACGCGATAATTCTAATCCAAAATGTCTCCTAGGGAACTTCGGATTGATTTTTACGCTGTCGTATTGAACTTTGGTTTCACCGTAATAACGAATACTACCTGCTTTATTTTCATAAACAAAACGTTGTGAATCTATGAAAATCAAACTATCCTGATTGATCCGATAATTTTGAATGAGTTTCATGGAATGGTATTCGGCCATGAGGTGTGGAGGAATGCTTAACTCGATGCGGGATGCATAAAACGACGAGTCAACAAGATGGATTTCCCCAGAAAAAGTTGCATTGGATACTTGTCGCCCTCTGAATTTAATTTTCAAGACCCGGCCATGAGTTGGGTGCTGATAACTTTCAACAAATTGAAACCGATAGGCGAGTATGGCATTGTTTGATAGAGGGGATAAAATCGGTAATGGACTTAAAGCAGGCAAGGACATTAGGTTTTGATAGATATTAAAATCACCCTCGGTTGTACTTAAATAAAACAAGCTGCTTTTATCGCCCCTAATACTGACGCCCTTTCTGTATTCCTTGATTTTATTTGGTGGCGCCCAATCACGATGCAGGTGAATTTCAGCCATGTTGGCTTTGATCAAATCTAAGTTTACTTTTTTCTCTTCGCGGGAGTCAAAATTCGCCCGCATATATCGTTGGGGGTTTTCAATTCGCTCAAATGCTTTGATATAAACTTCCGCACTTTGGGCTGGAATTCTATTGCCCCATATTTTCCGACGAGCAATGGCCTTTCTCATCATTTTGGGACCTGGATCCTTCAATTTACTCGTGATTTTAACAGGTTCAACCCGAGGGGTTGTGCGCTGTAACATGATGGAAAGGGTGTCGTTTTTATCATCTCTAGCCAGATAAGACAGTCGATAATCGGCGTAATCAGGGTGGTTGAATACCAATTTGTAAGATCCGGGTCTGAGGTTCAACCGGAAGTACCCATCCAGTCCAGATTCTCCAAGTTTTGCGCCTATCTGATTGAAGATTTGTGCTTGCGCTACAGGAGCGGCTTCATTATCCAAAACTAAACCTAATAACTGTTGGGAGCGAATAGGTGATATCCAAAATAATAAGATCCAAACGCAATGATAAACATAGGGTTTAAAGAACCGATATTTTTTGAGTCGTATCATTTCCAAAATTGAAAAAATAATTTTTCTTTCTTTTGGGGTTGGATACTGGGTATTTTCTTATACCTCGTGTTGATATAAATCGGGGTGAATGGGATCGGTTGATTTAATTTGCTTGGTCTGTTTTGGATGTCCCAAACGAATCGATCTAGATTTCTTTTATCATCTGGGAGTTGATCTAACGGATAAACGGCCCCTTTGGGTTTGATATAAAAATGTACTTTATCTATTTGGTTTTGATTAAAGGCAAATTTCATGTGTTCACTTTCAACCGAAACGGCCGAAGTGACTTCATTATTTTCTCTTATGTAATAAACACTTTTACCTTTTCGATAAACCCAACTTTTTTCTATCCGTTGTTGCGTGTCCATTTGATAGAATACCGAATCGCCTTGGATTTGGCTGTAGTGACTGGAGTCCTCTTTCATCACGATGAGTGCATGATAAAACAATGATCCATAACGAAGTTTTTTTTGTTCAATTTGAAAATTAATCGAATCACCAGAAAGTCGGCTGGCCGAGTCCCAAACTACCGGTTTCTCGCGAAGTCTTATGGTGCTATCCAATGAAGAATAAAGCAGCTTACCAGCGGTGGCCGCAGAGTTTTTTTGAAATAATCTAACAGAGCCTAGTGCCTGGGTAAGCTGAGCGCGTTTAACCGTGTCTTTCCACACCGTCAAGGTATCTCCGTAAATGTACATGCTATCTTTATCCGCTCTCATGGCCAAAGCATTGCCATATACTTGCGCCCAATGTAGTCCTTTACGGTAAATGGCTCTATTGCCCCAAACCTGTGCATTTTCAGAAGAATCATACATCCAAACATTTCCAATGGCCACGCCAAAACCGTTTGTTTCATCAAAAATGGCCGTATCCGCCATCAGGTGTTGCTCATTGGAGGTGTAATTAAATCCATCTGTGAAATAGCCTTTGCGCTTATCCGTATCGTAATACCCTTTGAAAAGAATGATTTGCTCTTTCTCCGAATTGATTTGTGTATAGCGGTAAAAGTGGGCTACCTTATCTTTGGTATGGTAGACTAAGGTATCCGTTTGAATGATGTAATCAGGAGTTTCTAAAATTACGTTGGTTTTGAATCGTACCTGCTTATGGTTGGGATCGTAGTAACCCACCCGGCTTTTCAAATAATTTTCACCGTCTTTTATGAATGCACCCGATCCGTAGTTTCCAATTCGGCTGGTGGTTTGATACTCTAACCATGGAGTTTCAATTTCAAGATCCTGGTCGGTTAGTTTCACGGCCCCCTCAACGCGAGCAAGTTTTAACGTATTGTTGTATACCAATCTATTTCCGGTGACTTTGGTGCCATTGGTGTTAGTGATTTGTACATTTCCTGTGCCTCGAAGTATATCATCAACAGGATCAAAAATGGCTTCGTCACAATAAACTATAGAACCTTCTTGTTCAAATTGCACATTTCCTCGAAGTAGTTGTCCTTTATGCCCATTAACCTCCATGGATTTCATTCTCTTTGCTTTGAGGTTAATGGGTTGAGAATTGAGCAAACATGGCAATAAAAAAAACGAGGCCATCCAAATGGTTCTCAGAATTTGCGGTACTTTGCAGTGGATCTTTGGGGAATTCATCCGAACAAACCGCAAATTACATGTTAAATTCCATTACAGAAGCAAATGCTCGGCGAGGTTGGTCCTTAGAACGACGGCAAACCCTTCTTACGTTGAGTGGTGGTAAGGATTCTATGGCTCTTTTTCATGCGTTTGTGTCTTTGGGGTATCCATTTGCTGTTGCTCATGTGAATTTTGGTTTGAGAGGTGAAGAGAGTGATGCGGATGAGTTGTTCGTTCAACGAGCATGTGAAAAAAACGGTGTTCCTTTTCATTCATTAAAAGCTCATGGAATTAAAAAGTTACGAGGCGAGTCAACCCAAATGTGGGCGAGGAGGGTACGTTACGATTTTTTTGATAAGATATGTGTGAAAGAGTCATATAATTGGGTAGCCACTGCGCATCATGGGGGTGATAACCTAGAGCATTTTTTGATTTATCTTTATCGTAATCAAGATGATATTGCATGGCGTGGAATCAAAGAACAGAATCTGCGTGTCATTAGACCTTTGCTGCGCGTTTCACCTGAAGAATTAGAGACATTTCGGGCGAAAAATCAAATTCAATGGCGGGAGGATTCCAGTAATCAGAGCAGTGATTATCTCAGGAATATGATCCGAAATAATATTCTGGCTGAAATGGATGAATACCCGGAGTTGGTGAATTTATTTGGTTCAGTGTCGATGGAAGTGGCTGAGATTGAAACGAAAAAACTAGAAAGTGCAGAGGCCATGTGGCCTATGAATGATTTGTATAGTGCTGCTTGGATTATTCAGCAAAGCAGTTATTCACAATGGAGATCCATTATCAGACCGAAGCTATTAAAACTTGGTTTTTTCCCATCACAAATAAAACAAGCTTTACGCGAGAAACTCGCAAAAACAGGGGCAACTTGGGAAGCCAAGAATGGCTTATATAGAATGGTATTGGGAAGAAACAATAGAGTTCATATCTTCAGGATTAGCACACCTATTTCTTTACCCTTGAATACTGGGCTACAATTAATTATAAATGGCTGGGAGGTCGAATTAAAAAAGAAAAATGACTGCCTTATTAATGAAGAGGTGATACTTCCCGTTTCGGAAGAAATGATAGACAATGGAATACTGAGTAATCATTGGCAGGGAAAACGATTGAAACTTAATCATGGAAAATCCCAAAAGTTGAGTGATTACTTTACCAATAACAAATGGTCTCCTGAAGAAAAAGAATATATCCTGATAGTGGAGAATTCTAACGAAGTCAAGAGTATTGGGTCAATATTAAAGGTGAAAGTTTCGATTGAAACCGACTATGTAATTGTTCGTCGCAAGTTGAAATCCTCCATTGAATAGAGTAAATCTTATCACACCCTAGAAATTAGTTACATTTGTTAGATATGAAGGCCGTTATACCCGTAGCAGGAATCGGAAGCAGATTAAAACCGCATACCCAAACTCAGCCTAAGTCGTTAATTCCCGTGGCTGGTAAGCCCATTTTAGGCCATATCATGGATAAGTTGGTTGACGCTGGTGTAACCGAATTTGTCTTTATCATTGGGTATTTAGGGGATAAGATAGAGCAGTTCTTAACCGATCATTATGCAAAGTATCAGCTCAATTTTGTGATTCAGACGGTTGGTAAAGGAATTGGTCATGCCATATGGTTAGCAAAAGACGAGATCAAGGACGGTGAAGATATCCTCATTGTTTTGGGAGATACCATTTTTGAAGCAGATTTAAAGAGCGTATTCGCTTCAGAATATTCTCAATTGGGAGTAAAAAAGGTAGAGGACCCAAGACAATTTGGAGTGGCAGAGTTGGAGGGAGATGGTAG
>JAYYCN010000053.1:0-3279 GCA_036161795.1 Bacteroidota bacterium | reverse complement strand
GCCCCGATCACGTGGGCTTTTTCTATGCTCTGTTAAAAGTAATTAACTAAGCGTATCGATTACCGACCCACACAAAGCGGCGGTTAATATAGAGTGCGTCCGTAAAGCTTGCATTCCCGCTTGGGTTACCACCAGACACGTGAAAATCACTGAATGCCGCATGCTGATTTACAAAAGCGGCACCCACAAAATTGAAGCTCACAGGAGTAAATACCGCATTCATTGTATTTTCAACTTCATTCTTATAAGATTCATCCGTGCTGTAACACAAACAAGTAATAGCTCCTTTTTGCTCCGCCATTTCTGCTGCGAGTTTTAGTGGATCATTTGATTTTACCACAAAAACGATAGGACCGAAACATTCTTCTTTCCACTGCTCATCATTTTCATCCAAACCAAGTACTGTAGGTGTGAGCAAACGAGCATCCGCAAACTCAGGATGTGATACTTTTGCATTCAAACTAGACGCATTTAATTCTTGTAAGGTCTCATTCACTCGGCTCTTGGTATTATCATTTTGGATCGCCCCCAAAACGAAAGCGCCCATTTTAGGGTTCTCCGCCAAACCTTTAACGGCCATTGATAAACCTTCAACTACCTCATCGTAAGATAAATGTCCATCTGCCGTTTTGATACCATCTGCAGGAACAAAGATATTTTGTGGGGCTGTGCACATTTGGCCACTATATAAGCTAAATGAAAAGGCGAGATTTCCGAAGACTGCTTTTGGGTCTTTTACACTCTCTAAAATAACGGAGTTTACCCCTGCTTTTTCGGAGAACACCGTTTTCCCTTGAATGGACTCTATGTAATCCCCGAAAGCGGTTCCACCGGTATAATCAATCAGTTTTATGTCTTCATGCTCGGCTAGGTCCTTGGTAATTGGCTGAGATACCGTATCTACGGCTAACTGCACCGTGTAAGGTGACAATCCATTTTCAACCAACACTTTTTGCATTTCCGCCACAACTATAGCGATGGGCATAATGCTTTTTGGGTGAGGCTTGATAACCGTAGAATTACCATAAATTAAATTAGCAAAAACGCCCGGCACAGTATTCCAGGTAGGGAATGTACTACATCCAATGACAAGTCCTACTCCTTTTGATATGGGTTTAAAATTCTTTTTTATTTTCAAATCAAACTTACCCATCGGCTTAACCCAGTCAACCTCATTTGAATAACGGGTTAACTCTTGATACCCCAGGGCTACACTTTCCATAGCACGATCGTTTGCATGAGGTCCACTTGCTTGAAAAGACATGACAAAACTTTGTCCTGTCGTGTGCATGGTTGCGTACCCTAGCTCAAAAAACCGCTTTGATACAGCATCCAACATATCGATTAATAAATCCGCCCGTTTATCAACATCCATTTTGGACCATTCTGCACGGGCTTCTATCGCACGTGACATGATAGTGTCAATACTAAACTGAGGATACTGTGCACCCAGTCCAACCATCATATATGGCGAAACTTCTTCCCCAATAAAACCCGTGTTACCATCATCGTTCAAACCTACAAAGGGATTTGACATGGCTTTTTGGAAAGCCTCTTTCCCTTGTGCGTCCGCCTCAGCGTCGTAGGCCTTTGGATTTTCGGGATATGGTGCATAAAACGTTCGTTCCTGCAGCGCTTTAATCGCTCGTTCTATTCGTCCTTTATGTTTCATAATAGTCATTAGGCTTGACCTGTTTGTCCTCCAAAATTCAAAGGGATATTGGGCTCTTGATTCTCGGCAATATCCACATTACCGAAATTTTCTTCGTAGCGGTGCATATTATCTCCTAAAGCCATGAGTAAACGCTTTGCGTGTTGAGGAGCCAATACGATTCGGCTCTTTACCTTTCCCTTAGGCACACCAGGCATCATTCTAACAAAATCTACGATAAACTCAGTTTGACTATGCGTAATGATGGCAAAATTGGAATATATACCTTCCGCCACTTCTTCGTTTAATTCAATATCTAGTGGTTGGCCTTCTTTTTGATCCTTATTGTTTGACATATCTACAAATTTAAGTTTTTGATGTGAATCCCTTGTAACGTAAACTACTTCCCCACGACCACTGAAATTTCAACTTTTGCATCTTTGGGCAACCTTGAAACTTCAACGGTTTCTCTGGCTGGAAATTGATCCTGAAAATAGGAAGCATAGGCATCATTTACTTTTGGGAAATCATTCATATCATTTAGAAAAATGGAAGTTTTTATGATGTTCTCATAAGATAGACCCTCTTCCTCCAGTAAAAATCCGATATTCTTCATTGCCTGTTTGGTTTGTTCAACCACATCTTCGGATACCAACTCTCCCGTTCGGTCAATTCCGATTTGCCCACTAAAGAAAATGGTGTTACCATATTGAACGGCTTGTGCATAAGGACCGATGGGTTCTGGAGCTTCTTTAGAATAAATGGTATGTCTCATGGTGTTATTATTATTTTTGTGCTGACATGAAGATAGCAGTATTAGGATCGGGAAAACGAATAGACTCTTGGAAAAAGAGATTTGAAGATGTTTCCATATCATACGTGCAAGATAATCAAACGCACGACGATTACGATGTATTCATTGATTTGAATTGGGATGAACTTCCTGATCGTATAAAGTCATACCATCAAAATAGTGGTACGCTATATATCTTAGGTGCAAATTTCAAAACCATTGAATCGGGATTGCATGAATTCGGATTACAGATGAACCAACAACAATACATCGGTCTGAATACCTTTCCTCATTTAATTGAAAGATCGGTATGGGAAGCAACCAATCCATTTGAATATTCATTAGATAAATGGTCAGATATGGAATCCTTTCTTGGCGTTGAAAAAACCCATTGGTTAGAAAGCAGAGTTGGGTTTTACACACCTCGGGTTTTAAGTATGATCATCAATGAAGCATATTACACCTTACAGGAGGGTACTGCCGAAAAAGGAGCCATTAATACTGCCATGAAATTAGGAACCAACTACCCTAATGGTCCCTTTGAATTTGTTGAATTGTTTGGTTTAGACATGGTGTATAAGCAATTACTTTCCCTTGGAGAGGATACTGGCGAAGAACGCTACAGAATATGCTCTCTTCTAAAACAAGAGTATTTACGTTCTCGATTATAAACTTTCAATTTCTTTAACTCATAAAAAGGGCGCCCAATGGGCGCCCTTTCATTTGATATCTGTAAAGAGTATTACCTCTGATTAATTACTGTATGTTGATCTTGCGAGTTACGGTTTCTTCTCCGTTGCTCACGCGTACCAAGTACATGCCTTTGCTCAAGTCT
>JAYYCN010000052.1:0-3963 GCA_036161795.1 Bacteroidota bacterium | reverse complement strand
GCAATACATAAGTTCTGATGTAGCAACCATCTGTACAGGAATGGCTGCTAGTATGGGCGCGGTGTTAATGTCAGCTGGAGAAGCAGGTAAGAGAACCGCTCTCCCTCACAGCCGTATCATGATTCACCAACCATTGGGGGGAGCTCAAGGTCAAGCTAGCGATATTGAAATTACATACAAAGAGATTTCTAAGTTGAAGAAGGAGCTTTACGATATATTATCGAAGCATTCAGGTCAACCGTATGACAAAATCGAAGCAGATAGCGACAGAGATTATTGGATGACAGCACATGAAGCAAAGGAGTATGGAATGATTGATGAGGTGTTGGGTCGTCGTAAAGAGGATTAATCGCAATGGCAACTAAATCCCAAATCTGTTCTTTTTGCGGACGTAAAAAAGAGGAAGCAATCATGCTGATCTCTGGTCTGGAAGGCAACATATGCGATCAATGTGTAGATCAAGCGCATCGCATCGTTGCAAAAGAACTGGGCTTCAACGCACAAGCAGACGATAAGGAACCGATTGAGACAATTCTTGAAGCAGAAGAACAACCGCTACCTACCCCAGCCTTTATTAAGAATCACTTAGACCAATACGTGATCGGCCAGGATGAGGCCAAACGGTCATTGGCCGTGGCGGTATATAACCATTATAAACGTATCAAAAACCAAGACTTCCATGATGAAGTGGAAATAGAAAAGAGTAATATTCTCTTGGTTGGAGAAACTGGTACAGGTAAAACTTTATTGGCAAAATCCTTAGCCAAACTATTAAATGTACCTTTTACAATTGCCGATGCGACGGTATTAACCGAAGCGGGTTATGTGGGTGAAGATGTTGAAAGTATCATTTCCAGATTACTTCAAGTAGCAAACTACAAATCTGAATTAGCTGAGCGCGGGATTATTTATATCGACGAGATTGATAAAATTGCACGTAAATCAGATAATCCATCTATAACAAGAGACGTAAGTGGTGAGGGTGTTCAACAAGGTCTTCTTAAGATTTTGGAGGGAACTGTTGCCAACGTTGCTCCTGAGGGTGGTAGAAAGCACCCCGACCAGAAATACGTAAAGATAGACACTTCCAATATTCTGTTTATTTGCGGCGGAGCCTTTGATGGAATTGAAAAAATCATCGGTCGCAGAGTAAAAAACCAATCACTCGGGTTTAAAACCCTCCATGAGAAAGACATTGATCCGAACCGTTTGTTGAGTCAAGTGAATTCCGCCGACTTAAAGTCCTTTGGTTTAATCCCGGAGATAATCGGCCGAATCCCTGTAATAACCGCATTACAACCCCTAGACAAAGAGGAGCTCAAGAGAATTTTAACCGAACCAAAGAATGCTTTGATAAAGCAGTACCAGAAGTTGTTCCAATTAGATGGTGTGACCTTGCAAGTAGATGAGGATGCATTAGATTTTATTGTGGATTTAGCATTGGAAAATAAACTAGGTGCCCGTGGACTCAGAGGAATTTGTGAAATAATCTTTTCTCGTCAAATGTTTGAGATCCCCAACGCAGAAAAGAAACCTAAAAAAGTGAGAATCACTCGCAAACAAGCGGAATCTGAGTGGAAGGCGGTTGAAAATTTAAAATACGCTAGCTAAAACCCAAGCTATTTAATTCTTTATATTGCGCAGGTGGAAAAGAATAACCCCACCATTATCCGAGCATGGACCATGTACGATTGGGCAAACAGCGTTTATTCCCTGAGCATCACCTCTGCCATGTTTCCCGTGTTTTATGGGTTATATACACAAGAGAACATTACATTTTTAGGAACTGAATTTAAGAATACGGCCCTTTTCGCATATTTCCTCTCTTTCGCCTTTTTGGTAAATGCTGCCCTAGCTCCCATTTTATCGGGAATAGCAGATGCTAGAGGAAACAAGAAAGCCTTCATGCGGTTTTTCATCGTTTTGGGTTCGGTGAGTTGTTCATCCCTCTTTTTCTTTGATGGATTGAACCCCCTGTTTGGATTGACCGCATTCATGCTAGCCACTTTAGGTTTTGCTGGAAGCATTGTCTTCTACAATGCATATTTACCGGAAATTGCCACCCCTGACCGATTCGATAAATTATCGGCACGAGGCTTCACCATGGGCTATATCGGCAGTGTGATCCTACTCATATTGAACATCCTTTTCCTACAGAAATCTACCTGGTTTGGTATGACCGAACCCTCCGCTACCAACACATTACCCTTTAGGATTGGATTTTTAACGGTAGGTATTTGGTGGTTTGGTTGGTCTTTATGGCCACTCATTAAACTACCGGGTCGGATTGAGCCCAAGGAAGGAAGCAGTATTTGGAACGGTTACAGAGAAATCAAAAATACCTTTCTTCAAGTGAGAGGCATGAAGCCCTTATTGGTATTTCTCGCCTCTTTCTTTGTCTACACCATGGGAGTGCAAACCGTATTGTATGTGGCCACTTTATTCGGTCAAAATGAGTTAAAACTTGAATCTTCTGATATGATCAAGACCATCCTTCTGATTCAAGTCATCGGTATTGCTGGAGCCTATTTCTTTGCCTGGCTCGCCAATAAAAAAGGAAATAAAACCGCCATTATCATCGCCCTATGTATCTGGATCATTGGCTGCTACTTAACCTTCTATATTGAAGAAAAGAAACCCATGCAGTTTTTTGGACTAGCCTGTATTGTCGGTACGGTAATGGGTGGAATACAAAGTTTATCAAGAGCGACTTATGCCAAACTCATTCCTGGGAATCATGATAACGCTTCGTTTTTTTCCTTTTATGAAGTAACAGAAAAGATTGCCATCGTACTTGGAACCTTTGCCTGGGGAGTGGTTGATCAAATCACTGGTAGCATGAGAAAAGGTGTGGTTGTTTTAATGGTCTTTTTTATTGTGGGAATTATTATCCTCTTCTTCTTGAAGTCCGATAAACTTAAACCTCGAAAAACCGCTTAATGATAGCCCAGTGTTCTGCTTTGGACTCTTTAGTTTCAAGCATTTGTTCGGGCGTACTCAATTTGAGAACGTTTAGAGATTCATAACAAGCAATTCCCCAAGAAATGATTCTAGTTTGCTCTGAAACGTGCTCCTTCCAATTGTTCAAATCATGCGCTGACCAACTCTTTTCATCTATAATTTGAATCTCTGTTGAAATATCCGAGTTGAGTTTATTCAGCGCATTCATAATATTGGGGATTACCGTATGGATAAACGCTTCTTGACCCACTATGTTTAATAAGTGCACAACCGATTGTTTAATGAGTGGCAATTTCGGTCGAGGCCTTGCTTTTAATTCGGTCGTTTCCGCACTCTCTTCATTGGGACTAAGCCCAGATTCAACCTCTTTTTTAGTATCTGCGTTCATATCGGCTTGAGGTATATTCCTCTTATAAACCCCTTTAGAAAAGAGAGAAACCAGGGCTAGTGGATTATCCACAAACAACTCGTCTTTTTCCATTCGAACGCTTTTTGAACTATTTTTGAATCAATGAAGTTCGAAATTAAGGTTGAAAAAGTAAAAGAGAGCAGAATTTCTCAATTTGATCCTCAAAATATTGGTTTTGGTAAATTATTCACCGACCACATGTTCATCGCTGACTACCGCAATGGAGAATGGACAGACTTAAGAATTGTACCTTACAGAGACTTCAGCCTTAGTCCAGCAACCAGCGCAATCCACTACGGCCAATCCATTTTTGAAGGAATGACAGCATATGCTAGTTCTGAAAATGAACATGACATTACGCTTTTCCGCCCTATGGAAAATGCCAAACGTTTAAACCGCTCAGCCGAGAGAATGGCGATGCCACATATCCCTGAAGAGCTTTTCATGCAGGGATTAGAAACCTTATTAGATATGGACAGAGCTTGGGTACCTCGAACCGAAGGCAGTGCATTATATATACGTCCGTTTATGTTTTCAACGGATGATTACATCGGCGTAAAACCCAGTGACACTTATAGATTTGCGATATTCTG
>JAYYCN010000051.1:0-10064 GCA_036161795.1 Bacteroidota bacterium | reverse complement strand
GACAAAAGTTACTGAGGGTGAGATAGAATTTAAATTTACTTTGGATAATTGGGGCAAACAAGAAGAGTTTGAAACCGGATCAAGTGGAACAAAAACCACAGGCCAATATACCAATCGGGTGTTGACCATTGACGCTCAGTCAGGAAATAATTATCAATATATATTTAATAAAAATTGAGCGTCTCGCAAAATAAACGGCTGTAGCACGAACTATTTTATTTTGCTAATTATATGATTGAGTTAAGTGGAGTACCTGGTTTTCTAACCAGGTATTTTCCTTGATTCAACCTGGTAACTTTCTTAATGGGAGTAAAATCTGCCGAGTAGCTGGTGGCTAGTTGCTGTTTGCGAGTTGCCAGTGTCTAGTTGCTGATTAATAAGGAACAAGAAACCAGAAACTGGAAACATTTGTTTGTTGGTTTTGTTTATTGTTCATGCGCCTAGCAATGTATTTTGTCATTTTTATTGCCGTTATCATTTTCGGTGTAGTTATGTATTCCTTTACGTTAAGAGATATTGAGACACCCAAATACCAGGTAATAAAAACTATTGATGAGGTAGAAATTAGAAAATACCCCAATCTCATATTGGCTCAGACTAAACTTGGTTCTTCAGAGTATAAAAGCTCGGGTAATAACGGATTTCGGACAGTGGCTAATTATATTTTTGGTGGGAATAGTAAGCAGCAAAAAATAGCCATGACAGCTCCGGTTATTATGAATATGGGAGACTCTGCCACCATGTCATTTGTGATGCCCGCTGAATATGAAATGAATGATCTTCCGAAACCAACATCCGATCAGGTACAAATTCGGACGCAGGAATCCAGAATATTGGCGGTACTTAGATTTGGAGGGTATTCGGATGACGAAAAAATACGGAAATATGCAGAGCGCCTCGAAGAAGTACTCAATGAAAACAACATTAAAGTAAAAGGCGCGCTATTGTATATGGGATATAATGCCCCATGGGATGTGGTTAAACGCAGAAATGAAGTGGCTTTTGAGGTTTCTGGTTACTAGTTACTGGTCTCTGGTCACTTGTTTGTAAGTCCTAAGTTCAAAGCAGTGTATAAATGAAACTTATAATGTAAAACTTACGACTCAGACCTAACTCCCTAACTAATTAATTATAGAAGTACTAGTTGCAATCTGCTGTTTAAATTCAAGTGCTAAATTAAAAGCAGCCCAAACTTAGAACTTATAACTTACGACTTAGAACATATAACGGATGAAGTGCATTTTCTAAAAAAATAATGTTGCATACTCGTTCTAGATGCATACCTTTGACCCAATAAATAAATTCAAATCATTGCTCGGAAATACGAGTCACAATATCCTTAAGTAAATTTAGAATAACTCTGCCTAAATCTCCCCTATTAATGCAACGGGGAAATAGGAATACTCTATCATATAATATTATATCAATGAAAACAGGAACAGTTAAGTTTTTTAACAATGAAAAAGGTTACGGATTCATCAAGGATGATGAGTCAGGTAAGGACGTATTCGTTCACAAAACAGGTCTAATTGATGACATCAACGAAGACGATCAGGTAACCTTTGAAGAAGAAGAAGGAAAAAGAGGCATCAACGCCGTAAACGTTAAAATATCGTAAGCTTTTATCCGGTTGTTCGCAACCTTATCTTTGCATTAGGCCCCTTTTCACAGGGGCCTAATTTTTTACGTCTAGCCTAAGTAACATCCTTCAATTTATGTTAGGGTAAAAGAAGTCTCGTTTGGAGCGAATTATTTAAAAGTTTTAGGTCGTAAGTCCCTAGTGCTTAAACCACTAGCTAGCACCTAGGAAATAAAAAAAGCCCCATCGTTGAATGGGGCTTTTTTTATTCCGTATATAGGGATAGGTGATTATTTAGCTATCACTGAGTTCACGTAGATATATTTTGTATCGTCAAACTTAGACCAAACGATTACCGCGATTTTGGTGTTTGCAGGAGCCATGTCCCACTCTACCAATCCAAAAGAAGGATTGATGTTATTAGCAGTATAACGCTGGTAGTTCAAATTGAGAGTAGTTGTATACTCGCTACCCGCTGCTATCGTTCCTGAAGCAAAAGGCATGTCGTCAAACATTTTTTGGTTGTACATTTCACCCCCGCCGTTCATGCAAGCGCGAACAACGTTTCTATGCTCTGTATTGTTAGGGTCTGGAGCACCGGTTTGTAAACCCATCACTCTATCTTCTAAAACAATTGCAGTTACAAAATATTCACCGTCTAAATCTTCAAATGCTTCTGTTTTGATATCAACACTGATGGTGTTTCCAGTTATTTTCTTTCTTGCAGCAACTCCAATTTGTGGATCGTAAGAATTATGAGCGTCTGCGTTGTCTTTAATCATTGAAGAAGTAACATTACTCGTTCCGATCAAAGCACCATTCATACTAAAAGAAGGAATAGATATACCTCCGCTGGAATTCACAGGTATATTCAACGAAGTAAAAATACCAGAAAATATAGGAGCGATATATACTGAATCGGGATTGTTCATCGATGATGGACGTTTAAAGTACGATGTTAACCTAGATGAACTAGTATGGATATTTAGCATCGTGATATTATCTTCACCTACTTCGTCAATGGCTTTTTTGAAATTAGGTCCTCCGTATTGTCCGCAGGGTCCACACCAAGTAGCTGTTACGTAACCTACCATAGAACGTTGCTTCTTTTCTACGACTAATGCGCCACCGTCGCCTGATCCGTCATCTGTTGACTCTTTCTTACAACCCGCTACAAAAAGTAGAGAGGCTCCGAAGAGCAGAAATGCAATTTTTTTCATGTTTAAATCTAATTTAGTTTTTTTTCTAGCTCTGCAATATACACAAAATTGCAAATTTCTTATGGATAATCGGGCTGAATAATTGTAATGAGTCCTTATTCGGTTTGTTAGACACCAGGATATTTGATGCCATGTAAAAAAACGTCTCACCCTGTTTTTACTAAAAATCTCGCATATATTATATGATTTCAGCACAGACAAAGGAAAATTGCCCTAACGAGCCCTTGGGTTAAGGTGTATCTATTTTGAGCAGGTTGGTGGCGCGGCTGGTCTTGCCGCTTTCCAAAATGTGATACACTTCGGATTTCAGCAAGATGTATGCGGTCCGTAAGTTGAAATAATGTTAACCCTCTTTAAAACAAAATTTACAAGTCTGTATTAATTTTACCCCATGAGACAGATTTGTATGTTTTGTAACCAAAAAGTTGATTTGGTATACGTACACGGTCACTACCAATGCCCAAAATGTGGAATTAATGCCCTCCCATGTTGTGATGGTGATAATTGCGAGGATAATCAATTGTGGGCAAATAATTTGGTTAACAAAGATACCGAGCAAACCCATTCTAAAGGTAGTAATTGAAAATTATCTGAATCGTTTCTTACAACACAGAGCCATCTCCATGTGGTCCTCTATTCACTCTTTTACCTCCTTTTCTTTAACAAGATTGAATAGTTAATTGTAGGTTTGACACTTACACCTTACATTTGTTAGAACTTAAATCAATATAATTCATTACCATGAAAAAAATTACCAAATTATTAGCGCTTGTGGGCATGTCGTTAACGGCAAGCTTGCAGGGTCAGGTTTTCTTTTCCGAGTACGCGGAAGGAACCTCAAACAACAAGTACATGGAGATTTATAATGGCTCAAGCCAAGACGTAAATCTCGAGGATTACTTACTAGTCAACTGTTCAAACGGTTGTAAAGACGACGGCATTAAAGGTGCTTGGCAAATGACCTTCTTGGGAGTAGGACCTGCTAAAGGGAACACTTCTTGGTACAATACTGCCGTAGATAAGAATACACGCCCATGTTTACACGATGATTATGTAATTTTCCATAAAGACGGTGTATTCCAGAACGCAATGGGAGAAGAGACCTTTTTAGAAGGATGGCAGCATAGCGGTACGGGTGATATCTGTGGTGCGCCAGCAGCTCCATTTGATGGAAAAAATCTGGGTACATGGAAAGATAACGGCGACGGTACGGTAACCGTTTATGGTCAAGGTTCTCATATCGGAATTCCTAAGGTGCATAACGGTGGCGAAACCTCCGATGGAACAGCGAAAGATTCCATTACTTACGAATACACCATCACCAATGATTCTTCTATGGTGATTGAGATAGAAATTAATGGTGGAGCGTATTGGACATTCCATTATGTTAAAGTGATGAACACGTTTGAATACGATAATTCAAGCTTGTTCTCTGGTAAAACACTGAAAAGCGGAGAGGTTTTTGTTATCGCTCATCCCGATGCTCAAGATGGAATTACCGACGAGGGAGATGTAACTCATAAATTCTTATCTAACGGAAACGATTGGTATGCACTCTGGAAAAAGAGCGATCGTACATTCGTTGACGAAATTGGAGAAAATACCGATGAAGACAACGAGCCTTCAGCAGGTTGGGACGCAGCGGGAACAACAGCGGCGACTAAGGATTACACATTAGTGAGAAAGTCAACTGTTAGTAAAGGATCGACATGGAGCTCGAGTGCCGGTACAGATCAAGCAAATAGCGAATGGATTGTATCAACTAAGCCTTCAGCCGACGAATTACACGGCTCTATTGGAGAACACAAAACCACATGGTGGGTTGGAGCTTGGAAACTTTCTTATTTAGAAGTTGGCCCAAGGGATGGTTCAGCTGGTGCTAAAGGTGCCGGTGGATGGTATAACAACACAACGGATGCTAACGCAACTGACTTGGTGTTTTCTGATAATGGTAGTTTTACCAATTTCAAGGGTGATTGCATACCTTCTGATAAAGGTAATTACATTGATAACGACGATGGAACTATAACAATTGTAGGCGGTCCGAACTTCATCGGAATCCCTAAAGTGTTTAATGGCGGAGAGACATCGGATGGCTCTCCTGCTAACAAAGACAGCACTACATATGAAATTTCGTTCGATGGCGGGGATAAACTTACTGCTGAAATTAATATCAAGACTGCGGATGGAACTGATGCATATTGGTTATTTAAATTCGAGCGTAGAAGTGTTCCTACACCGAAAAGATTAGTAAAATTTGCTGTAGACATGAGTGGAGAAACGGTTTCTTCAAACGGAATTTACGTGGCTGGTAATTTCCAGAGTTGGAGCCCATCAGCTACTACTATGACCGATGCTGGCAAGGGTATGTATGAGGTTCACGCTTGTGTGGATGCTGATATGTTAGTAGAATTCAAATTCCTTAACGACAGCGTTTGGAGTGGAGCTGAGAAAGTTCCAGCCATCTCACAAAAAGGTCACTCCAACAACGGTGAAACTAATGATAATCGTTGGTTCTGGTCAGGAACTGGTGATGATACGTTAATGCTTCCAGCATTTGTATTCGGTGGTTCTGCCCCTTCTGGAAAATATGCAGTACGATTAGCTGTTGATTTGAAGAGTGAAAACGCAGTTAGCACCAATGGCGTACATGTAGCGGGAAGTATTCAGAAAGCAGCTGGATTCCCAGAATGGAATCCAAGTGCAACACAGATGGCTAATTTATATGCGAAGAATAAAATTCACGAGGTGATCCTATGTGTGGATTCTGGAGACTACGAGTATAAATTTGTTAATGGTAATGCTTGGGGTGATGATGAGTCTGTTCCATCTTCTTGTGCGACCAACAACAATCGTGGAGTAAGCGTTAGCGATGCTGATGTCGAAGCTAAGCTTGTATGTTTCGGATCTTGTGATGCATGTCCTGGTGCTCCTTTGACCAAGTTCAAAGCTACCTTCCAAATCGATATGAAGAAGGAGTGTAACTTTGAGAAAGTAGATATTGCTGGTGGAAAGATCAACGGCTGGGCCGGTGGTGATTTCTTAACCGACGATGATATGGATGGTATATACACCATTACGCTTGAATTGGATTCAGGTGTAGAAATTGCTCACAAAGTGCGTAAAATCGATGCTGATGGTAATGTCTCTTGGGAAGGTGGTTCAGACCGCAAGTATTTCGTACATAACGATACAACCTTCGCAGTTCGTTGCTTTGGTTTAGATGAGCCTTGTTCTGGTAGTGTTATCGCACCTGCAGATATCACATTCAAAGTGGATATGTCGAACGAAATCCCTGAGGATACCGTTTATGTAATGGGTTCTTTCACATCTCCTGCTTGGCAGTCTGGTGCAATTAAGATGACGCCAAATGTTGATAATCCTGACGTTTATGAAGTGACTGTCGAGAAGGTTTGTAATGAGTACTTTGAATATAAGTTTGTAAACGAGCCTTACGATCCTAACATGGATGGTGAAACATTCCCTGATACTACGGACCGCGCTTGTGTGAAGGACAACGGTGTGGGTGGATTTAATCGCCACTACACACGTACTTCAGACGAGGCAACCGAGTTGTTCTATGTTTATAATACTTGTACCATGGGATCTTCAATGGCTACCAAGGACATCGCAAAAGATGTGCGCATCGCTCCAAACCCTGCAAGTGGAGTATTCCACGTAACATTGAAAGATGCGAATGTTGCATCTATTGATGTGATGAGTTTGGATGGTCGTATCGTTCGTCATACCGAAGCAAATGATTCACATGTTAAGGTAAATGTAAACGGATTGAACGGAGTTTACTTGGTAAATATCCAAGATCAATATGGACGCTCTACTGTTCAAAAAATTGTGATTCAATAATTACTCATTTGATAACGAAAAAAGGCCGCCTCGAGCGGCCTTTTTTTATGAACTTTCGCACTTGATGATTGTTCTTATTGAGTGAAAAGACTACATCGCGTACAAGACGTACCCATTTCCTTGGAGGAAGCATGGGATTTCTTCTCGTCTCCGGCTAATTTGAATGAAATAACCCCGGCAGATATGACCTTTAAAATCACATCTAACGTTCCGGAGAAAATGTACGAGGGCCTATTCATTACCTACAAGATTTCTCCATTTTTAGGTATCCAAATGGATTGGTGTACAGAAATCACCCACATCAAAGACAAAGCATTTTTTGTAGATGAACAGAGGAAAGGACCATACAATATCTGGCATCATGAGCACCATTTTGAAGAAATCCAAGGGGGTGTGCGCATGACGGATATCCTTAATTATGACATTGGAAAAGGACCATTGGGCCCTATAGCTGGTGCGCTATTCGTGGACGCCAAAGTAAAAGGGATTTTTGATTATCGTTTTACCAAGCTTGAGCAACTTTTTGGTAGTGTGAAGTAATAAGGTTTTCTCACTTATTTTTGAAGTGAATGAAAC
This sequence comes from Bacteroidota bacterium, assembly GCA_036161795.1. Taxonomy (GTDB): domain Bacteria; phylum Bacteroidota; class Bacteroidia; order NS11-12g; family UBA955; genus VMCP01. The sequence continues at coordinate 2,825 of JAYYCN010000051.1, read as the reverse complement.
TCGCGCGAAGAGTTATATTTTTTTTAATTGTTTTAACCTTCTGTCAACCCGGCATCGCACAAAAGCATCTCGAGGGCTACTATTTGTTTGGAAGGATGGTACCCCATTCTTCTTACACTGCGAACCTGGCGGCGCCTATTTGGGGAATTCAGTTAGACGCGGATTGGGAATTAACCAGACAAAAACGGTTTGAATCACATTTGGAGGGAGAGCCAAAGGTTAAATCTTATCTGGGAGGAACTGTGTTGTACATGCACATGGGTCATCAATTTACCGGTTCACAGTTTGCTAGTGGCGTATCTATGGCCACGCGATTTAAACTCAATGATTATTTGTTTTTCCGTGCGCGAATGGCCCATGGCTTCTCTTTTCTATCAAAAACGTATGACTCCACTCTGAATCCTACCAATTTTGCCATTGGTAGTAGCTTGAATTATCTGGCTTTAATAACAGCAGACATTCAGTTTAAGGTGAACAAATTGGCCATTGTTGCTGGTTTAAATGTAACTCATGCGTCAAACGGAAATTTGTCTAAACCTAATGTGGGGCTAAATGCCGTAAATGCACATGTCGGGTTATCGTACCGCATGCATAAAGATGGAAGCCGAAAGAATCTGTATGTCCCCTCAACAGGTTATTATGCATTTCCCTTTGCCGTCGGCGTGAAAATGGGTAGACGTGAAAAGTCATTAGAATATCCTCGTTCCTCTACCATCTGGGTGGTCGACGCGATGTATCGTTTTCAAAAGACGGCCAATTCCTATTGGGATATGGGGATGGAGTGGTTTGCCGATCCAAATTATCATTTTAATGATGATGGAACCTTTACGCGAGTGGATCGCTCTCAAACCCAGGAATTGGCGGTTAGAGCGGGTAAAGTATACCTCATGGGTAGATTAGGTATGAGACTAGATTTAGGTATGTATATAATGAAACCGAGGCATTCAGAAAAACCTTCCTTTTATAATGCGTTTGGTTTGGATTATCGTGCAGGTCAGCACTGGATAATTAGAAGTCGCTTAAAAGCACATTTACACCGTGCAGATTATATGGAGTTTGGAGTTTCCTATATCTGGATTTGATCATGGAAAGCTGGATGCGTTTAAATAGGATAAAAACAAACCATAGGAAGTCATTATGGGTCTTTCTTACGATTATGTTTTGTTTTCCGATTGCAAAATCACAAAATGCTACTTGGTCCCTGACAGATAGTATTCGCTTAAGTTTAGAAAATGAGCCAACCATTTCTGCGGGTCTAGATAGCCGACATTCTTATTTAAGGGGAAAATCAATCAATATTTTTGGATTAAGAGTGGGTGCTGACTTTAAGAAAACCGCTGCATTTGTGGGTTTGTATACCACAGCGTTTCAATCTTTATCCAACGATAATTACGAGTACGTATACCTCAGTGGAATAGGGGAATATCGTTGGTTTAAAAATTATCGATGGTTTATTACTCAAACACTACAATTGGGCGTTGGTAGCGCGAGCTTAACGTTTGTAAAACCAGACGGCACAAAAGATTTTCAAGACTTAATGATCATCCCAGTTGAAACAGGAGTAAATACAACCTATCGATTATGGAAGTACATCGGACTTTCGGCTGGCGTGGGCGCACGCTTCTCCTTAACGCCCGGAAGTTATTTTTCCTCTTCGTACTACACTTTTGGTATTGCTTTGGATACGGACGAAATTTCGAAAACACTGGTTCGATTAAAACGAAAAAAAAATTAATTACTCTCCTTTTTCTTTCTATCCGCTAGCATATTGATAAAATCTTCCATCTTATCAACATCAATGCGGTTAGCTACTATTTTTTTGTTTTCATCTAAAACGAAGATGGTCGGACTTGCAATGACGTAATAGGATTGCAGGTTGTCTGCATATTTCTGTTCTAGCACTTCTCCTCTAATTAGGTTGGTGAATTCAGAAATTTCTTTGTGTTCTTCGAGGTACTCCAGCCATTCTTTTCGTTTGTTACCAGAAGCCAATGTCACAACTTTCCAACCTTTATCTTTATTGTTCTTGTAAATCTCCGCAATCTTGGGCATGGCTTCTTTACAGTGTCCACAAGTAGGATCCCAGAACATAACGATGGTGAATGGTGCTTGAATCTTGTTGGTATTGATCCATTGATCACGCTCGTTTTTTAGTTGTAAGTCTCTGGCTTGCGCTCCAATCAAGGAGTAAGAACGGCGATAAGCATTATCGCACATTCGTGCAACCGTAGTAGAATCGACCCACCAAGTTCTACCTGCACAATATTGTGACATGGCCATGTGCACAAACACGCGATCAAGTCCCATAATTTTACTCGATTCAAAATGGTTGGTCAAATACCAAATGAGATATTTTTCATTCTCAATACTATTTTCAGCTTTGCGCAACAAATAATTGCATGCATTAATACAAGAGTCCGCGTCGGGTATGATTACCTTATCGAAGTACTCATCTAGTTTATCCTTAAATAAGTTAATGGGCATCCTAACGAGGGCGTCTTCATTAAAGTCCACATGATCCCAAAAATGGGCTTTGTAGTATTGATAAGCAAAATTAGAATCAATGGTGCCGTCCTCTTTTTTAGGAGCTTCTGGAATCTTTATTGGTTTAAGCGCATACAAGAACCGAGCGATCATTGAATTTGGATGCTGGCTGATAAAAACACTATCGTAAGCCGTTTTTTCCTTTAACAATTCGTCTTTTACTGGATTCCATTTGGCAAGGTTTTCTTCAGATGAATCTTTCTTGATCTGTTGGTCTACTTCGATTAATTTCTCAATGATGTTGGTTTTAGATAACTGATAATTAATGAACCATTCATTCT
>JAYYCN010000050.1:0-6770 GCA_036161795.1 Bacteroidota bacterium | reverse complement strand
TATTTGAAGAGCCAATACGAGTCGAAACATGATCCCAAAAATATGCTAGAACAAGCCGTATTTGAAGGAAAAATATGGGCTCTTCTGTTGGATATACAGGATGGTAATGATGGATTTATCAACCTTGGATACACAGAAGAGGAGTGGGCCATGATGGAGCGCGATCAAGGCCAAATGTGGAAGTTGTTCTTGGAACAGAAAGCCCTCTATTCTAATGATTTTAATGTTTATCGAAGATATTTCGTTTATGGTGATAAAACCTTTGGCCCTGGTATTCCAAACGAATGTCCACCAATGATAGGTTCTTTTGTAGGCGCTAAGATTGTTCAACGGTATCTACTAGAAGTAGATGTAACATGGGAAGAACTTTTTGACGAGCATGACGCAAATAAGATTTTAAGACTTTCTGGATATAATCCAGTGAAATAATCAGCATATGAACAAGGAAATTAAATCATTTCTTGATGAACGATTGAAAACGAATTATTTTATCCAGCACATGGGCCTCGTTTTAGAGGATGTGGATGTCGGAACGGCAGAAATGAGCATTAACGTGGAGGAACATCATCTTCAACAAAATGGATTCATGCATGGAGGAGTAACCGCCACTTTGTGCGATGTTACCACAGGTATTGCGGCATATACAACCTTGAAAAAGGGAAAGAATGTAGTAACGGCGGATCTAAAAGTGAGCTACCTCAACCCGAGCACCTCTGAAAAGGTAAAAGCCGTTGGTAAGGTGCGTAAAGCAGGAAATTTTTTGATCTATTGTGATTGTGATGTCTTTGATGTTATGAAAGATGGTGAGTTGATATTGATTGCTACAGCGACGGCTATCATGGCTTCGGTGGATATTCCAACCAAGAAATAATAATTGAATGAAGTATAGAAAAACACTTTATGAAAACTATCACACTACCCAGAGCGGTCGTGCTTCGTTGACGGATGCCAAATCACTTTTTTTGAGAGAAAAAGTTCGATTTTCAAAGGAGATTTTACCAGAGCTTCCAAAGAATAAGAGTGCTAAAATCTTTGACTTTGGATGTGGAAGCGGCAGCATGCTATCGGTTTGTCAGGATAATGGTTATGAGCAGTCAACTGGTATGGACTTATCCCAAGAACAAGTGGATATGGCTAAATATTTTGAAGTAAAAGGTGTTAAACATGGTGACGCACTGTTATATCTAAAAGAAACAAAGGCGAAATACGATATAATTCTTGGTATGGATATCATTGAGCATTTTACAAAAGATGAACTGGTTGAATTATTGATCGCGCTCAGAGGATGCCTTACGCCAAATGGGAAATTAATCATACGAACACCCAATTTAGATGCTACTTTTGCCACTGTTTTTGCAAATGGAGATTTTACGCATGAGAATTATATGAATGTTTCCTCTGCCCAACAAGTAATGATGGCGTGTGGTTTTCAAAATGTTAGTGTTAACGCTTCGGATATGTCCATTGATAATCCCATAAAGGAGTTGATCCGGAGATTCGCTTTTTGGGAATTAAAAATTCTCTACAAATGGCAGTTATTCGCTACCGGCAGAAGCACCCGAGATGTGCTTTTTTCTCCCAACATGATTATCATTGCTCAAAATGGATAGTAAAAAAGTAGCCCTTATTACTGGGGCCACATCAGGTATAGGAAGGGCGACAGCAAAAAGGTTGTATAACCTCGGATATGCAGTGATTATCACGGGTCGCAGAGCAGAACGATTGAAACAATGGTCGGAGGGCAAGGACGATATTTTGTGTTTGAAATTTGATGTTAGGAATGAAGAAGAAGTGAATTCAGCCATTGAGTCTCTCAGTGACGAATGGAAAAACATCGATGTTTTGGTAAATAATGCAGGATTGGCACTTGGTCTATCTAGGTTTTATGATGGGGATTCGAGTCACTGGAATACCATGTTGGATACGAATGTGAAAGGACTGTTGTATGTTTCAAAAGCAGTTGGTAGAATCATGAAAGAACAGGAAAGAGGTCACATTGTGAACATTGGTTCCATTGCTGGTAAGGAAGTGTACGATAATGGAAACGTGTATTGTGCATCAAAATACGCAGTGGATGCTTTAAATAAGGCGATGCGATATGAACTATCTGAATTTGGCGTTCGAGTAACAGCAATACACCCGGGTGCAGTTGAAACAGAATTCTCAGAAGTGCGTTTTGAGGGAGACAAAGAAAAAGCTGATTTGGTTTACAAGGGTTTTGAAAACCTAGTAGCGGATGACATAGCCGATGCCATAGAATATTGTGTTACCCGGAAATCTCATGTTAATATCAATGATTTAGTCATTATGCCCCAGGCTCAGCCTGTGGCCTCTGTGATTCACCGTAAAAAGGACTAAATGAGCAACAAAAATAAAAATAAAAATGGTATTGTGTATAGTACGAATCCTGACTTTGAATACGATAACAACGATTTTGAAGAAGAGTCGTTAGAAAATCACCTTCAAACATTATATGTAAGGAAAGAGGTTCGTTCCGGGAAACCGTCTACGGTTATTAAAGAATTCATTGGTTCAAAAGAAGACTTGAAATTGCTTGAAAAGCAGTTGAAAAATCATTGTGGAACAGGAGGAACCTCAAAAGCCGGCGATATCATCATTCAAGGCGATAACACCGAAAAAGTTAAGTCCTTTCTTCATAAGGCAGGATATAAAACAAAAGGTTAGTTAAAGTGTTTTGATTACATGCGAAGGCTATTGATATGCTTATTGATGCCGCTGGCTTGTACCGCTTTTTCAAATAAAGGAAACGTTTCAAGTTCTAATAACCTAAATGAAAAGATGAACGAAGAGAGAATTACGGATAGCATTGTACTTGGTGGAGGTTGCTTTTGGTGTTTAGATGCGGTATACCGCAACATGAAGGGTGTAGAGAAGGTTGAATGTGGTTACAGCAATGGAATTGTAGCCAAGCCAACGTATAAAGAAGTGTGTACCGGGAGAACCGAGTGTGTAGAAGTGGTGAAGGTATTCTATGATTCTAACCAAACAAATTTAGAAGAGATACTGACCGTCTTTTGGCGAATACATGACCCTACAACCCTTAACAGACAAGGAAATGATGTTGGAACTCAATACCGAAGCGGGATTTATTTTATAAACGAAGAACAAAAGACGATGGCCTTAATAAGTAAATTAGCGGTTGAAGAATCGCAACTTTGGTCAGGTAAAATCGTCACGGAAATTATTCCATTAAAAGATTATTCCACGGCCGAAGATTATCATCAGGACTATTTTACTAATAATCCAAGTAACCCATACTGCACCTACATAGTAGGGGAGAAGGTGGAGAAATTCAGAAAGCTGTTTTCGGAAAAAATCAAATAGATTTTTTCAGTTTCAAGTAACTAACAACCAGCAACCTATATCTTTTTCAAACTCAAATTTAACAAAGCCACCGCGGTACCAACAGCAAAACCCCCAATAACATCCGATGGGTAGTGTTTTCCACTTAATATTCTGAAGATTCCCGTTGTAAGGCTCAATCCTAAGCTTGTCCAGCCCAATGGCTTTGCCCATTTATTTAAATTATTATCACGGTAAGCATACCAAAGTGCAGTAGTAGCAGCTGTTGCTGTGATGGAGCTGTGACCAGAAAAGAATGAACGATAGTCATCGTTTGTCCCATAAGAAGCAGGTCTTTGGCGTTGAGTTAGCAATTTTACAGATTGTGTAAGATTAGCCGTTATCCATAAGTTTTGTGCCATCGCATTTACATATCCATCTTCCGAATATATTAATCCAAATATTCCCGCTGTCCCAAGTGTCCCAAAAAAGGTTATATCAGAGGCTATTTGCACTTGCCTATCTGCTTCAGCATAATGCCATTGATCCAAACCACTGATTAAGTAATTCTTGGGTTCAATGGTTATGTTTTTATCTAAGATCAAATTACCCAAGCTCCAAGCACCTTGGATCCCGTAAATCCAGAAATCGGATTGTTTAGGTGCCCTTATTGTTTGTGAAAAAATTAGAGTCGGAATAAAAAAAACATAGTTAGTGTCGATTTGACACTATTTTTTGAAATTAGAAAAACAGACTTAAAGTATTGGTTTATAATTGATTGAGTTATGTTTTTCATGTTTACTTATTGTTAAAAAAATAAGAGTAAAAAGCCCTCAAAAAAACAGAAAAAACCAAGGCTATGTGTAATTTTGAGGAGTCAAATTTATCCAAAAGATTCTATGATGATGAACGAAGCGCTGTTATCAGCCGTTGAAAAACAAGCTAAATCTATTTATTTCAATTTGACCACCGATGAGTTGGTTCAAAAATCATTAGAAAGAGGCGAAGGAAAATTAACGGACCGCGGAGCCCTTACAGCAGATACTGGTGAATTTACAGGCAGAAGTCCTAAAGATAAATTCACGGTACAGGATGAAAAAACCAAAGATACGGTTTGGTGGGGCAACGTAAATCAACCCATTTCTCCTGAAAAATTTGATGCCTTACTGAACAAGGTGATCAAACACATCGAAGGAAAAGAGCTTTTTGTACGTCATGCCAATGCTGGTGCTGATCCTAATTATCGCATCAACATTCAGGTTATTACAGAAAGTGCCTACCAAAATCTTTTTGCCAAACATTTATTTTTACGCCCAACGGAGGAAGAAGCGGCAAAGCAAGAAACCGAGTGGCTGATTATTGCTTCTCCGAGTTTTAAAGCCAATGGTGCTGAAGACGGTGTAAGACAGCATAACTTTACGATTGTTGACCTGTCGCGTAAAATAATTTTAATCGGCGGCAGCGGTTACACTGGGGAAATAAAAAAAGGAATCTTTGGTGTGATGAATTACATCTTACCTCTAGAGAGAAATGTACTAAGTATGCATTGTTCAGCTAATATTGGTGAAGCAGGTGATACCGCCATTTTCTTCGGTTTGAGTGGAACCGGAAAAACAACCTTGAGTGCAGATCCCAGAAGAAAACTAATTGGGGATGATGAGCATGGTTGGTCAAAAAATACTGTTTTCAATTTCGAAGGTGGATGTTACGCAAAATGCGTGGATTTGACCGAAGAAAAAGAACCACAAATATGGAATGCTATCAAACATGGTGCATTAGTGGAAAATGTTCGATTCTTTGAGGATTCAGATAAGGTGAATTACGAAGACACCTCGGTTACCGAGAATACTCGTGTAGCTTATCCTATTGATTACATAGATAACATCGCAGTTCCATCCATTGGTGATTCGCCTAAAAATATATTCTTTTTAACTGCAGATGCATTTGGAGTATTACCTCCAATTTCTAAGCTTTCACCCTCCCAAGCTATGTATCATTTCATCAGTGGATACACAGCAAAAGTGGCAGGAACAGAAGCTGGTGTGACCGAACCACAAGCTACGTTCTCTGCATGTTTTGGACAAGCATTTTTGCCTTTACATCCTGCTAAATACGCAGAAATGTTGGGTGAAAAACTAAAGGAAAATCCAGATGTTAACGTTTGGTTAGTTAATACAGGATGGACAGGTGGTGCCTACGGAGTGGGAAGCCGAATGAAGTTGAAATATACCCGCGCCATGATAACCGCTGCACTTGAGGGTAACCTAAATGGTGAATTTACCAAACATCCTGTATTTGGTGTTTCCATGCCTAATGAGTGTCCTAATGTGCCAGCAGATTTGTTACATCCTAGAAATACATGGTCTGATAAGGATGCTTACGATTCACAATGTCAGCATTTATCAAAATTATTCAATGATAACTTCGAGAAGTTTGCAGATGGTTCCAGCGCTGAGATTAAATCAGCAGCACCAGAGCAATCAATAGCAATTTAAATAGTTTCATAATAGAACAATAAAAAGCCACCCATGCGGTGGCTTTTTTTATCTTTGCGCCCAGTATGTATCCTTCTTCGAAAGAAATAAAACAACAGTTTTTGGATTTCTTTGCCTCCAAAAGTCATAAAATCGTGCCTTCCGCACCTATTGTTGTTAAAGGTGACCCTACATTGATGTTTACCAATGCGGGGATGAACCAGTTTAAAGACTATTTCTTGGGTAACGAGGAAGCCCCTGAAAAGCGCGTTGCTGATAGTCAAAAATGTTTACGTGTGAGTGGTAAACATAACGACTTAGATGAGGTAGGGCATGACCACTATCACCATACCATGTTTGAAATGCTCGGAAACTGGAGTTTTGGCGATTATTTCAAAAAAGAAGCCATTCACTGGGCATGGGAGTTACTAACTGAGGTTTACGGACTTTCAAAAGAACAGTTGTACGTAAGTGTATTTGAGGGAGACGAATCCGAAGGTTTACCTTTTGATCAAGAGGCTTATGATATATGGAAAGAGCTCATTGACGAAAGTCATATTGTTCACGGGAATAAAAAGGATAATTTTTGGGAAATGGGAGAAACGGGTCCCTGCGGTCCATGTTCAGAAATACACATTGACCTCAGATCCGAAAGCGAAAGAAAAGACGGTAAGGGTAAAAAATTAGTTAATGCCGATCATCCAGAGGTTATTGAGATTTGGAATAATGTATTCATGGAATTTAACCGCATGGCCGATGGAACATTGGTAAATCTCCCACAGAAACATGTAGATACAGGAATGGGCTTTGAACGATTGGTTCGAGTGATTCAGAAAAAAAAATCCAACTATGATACGGATATCTTTTCCTTTATCATTCAAAAAACAGAATCTCTCTCGAACCAAAGTTATGGAAAAGCAGAAGAAACGGATATCGCTTTTAGAGTCATTGCAGACCATATTCGTGCGGTTACCATGATCATTGCTGATGGAC
>JAYYCN010000049.1:0-2983 GCA_036161795.1 Bacteroidota bacterium | reverse complement strand
CAATTTGATTCCCATTTGGAAGAAACTCTCTGGTTGTTACTTGATCAAGTCTCCAAGTTTGCTTTGATCGATCCCAACGTATGAATCTACCAAAAAGCGTACTTTTCAATTCTGTTCCTTCAAATTGTTGTAATGTCACACCCAAGCCCGTACTATCATGATTAGCGAAATACTCCATGTACATGATGGTACCCGGTTTGAGCTGTCGATAAATGCTATTTCTGGTTTCGTCCCAAAAATTCCTCAAGTATTTGTACTCAAATTTAACCCTATCCTTATCCGTTATAGGAATCAACCAGGCATTTAACAAATAGCTACCCCATGCAAAAAACGTTGCGACTGCCATATAGGGTCGAAAAATCCTGAGCAGCGAAACACCACCAGACAAACTTGCAATGATTTCGGTACGACCCGCTAATCGAGAGGTCATGTAAAGCACAGATATAAAAATAAAAATGGGGCTGAAGGTATTAATGAGTGTTGGTATAAAACTCACATAATACACCCCTATAATTTCCGAAATGGGTGCATCCCTTTTTAAAAAGTCATCTAATTTTTCAGCAACATCAAATACGATGATGATGATGATAAATAGGGAGATCGTAACAAAAAATGTCTTTACAAATTTTGAAGCGATGTAACGGTCTAATATGTTAATCCGCCATTTCAAATTGTTTACAGTCTTTGGGAAAACACCGGGAGGACCCTGTTCTTCCATTCCGTGAAATCACCTTCAACAATATGCTTACGTGCCTCACGAACCATCCAAAGATAAAAAGAAAGGTTTTGTATACTGGCAATGATAGGCCCTAGCATCTCTCCCGCCGCAAATAAGTGTCGCATGTAAGCGAAAGAATAATCAGGCGTAATTAATGAATCGATAGACTCAAAAACCCTCTCCCATTTCTTATTTCTAATATTCACGATCCCATTAGAAGTAAACAACATGCCGTTGCGCGCATTACGAGTAGGCATAACGCAGACGAACATATCAACACCTCGCTCAATAGACTCTAATATATTCTCAGGCGTTCCGACCCCCATTAAATATCTAGGTTTATCCACTGGTAAGATTTGGTTCACTTCCTCGGTCATGGCGTACATATCTTCATGCGGCTCTCCAACACTCAATCCACCAATGGCGTATCCTCCTGCCTCATGTTTTATTATATATTCAGCGCTTTCCTTTCGTAAATCTGAATAAACACTACCTTGAACAAGTGGAAATAACTCTTGGGGATGACCGTACAAGGGCTCCGTTTCATGAAATCTCTTCAGGCAGCGATCCAACCATCGATGGGTAAGGTGCATACTATTGCGCGCATAATCCTTCTCACACGGGTATGGCGTGCATTCATCAAACGCCATGATAATATCGGCACCCAATATCCGTTGAATATCCATAACATTTTCCGGAGAAAAGGTATGCTTAGAACCATCAATATGACTTTTAAACATTGCTCCTTCCTCTTTTATTTTTCTGGTATTCGCCAAAGAATAAACCTGATACCCTCCACTATCCGTCAAAATGGGTCGATCCCAATTTGAAAATCCGTGAATACCTCCACTTTCTTTAAGGATATCCGTACCTGGACGGAGATACAAATGGTAGGTATTGCATAGTATAATATCGGCGTTTATCTCTTTTTTTATGAAATTTGTATGGACCCCTTTAACCGTCGCGGCGGTACCCACCGGCATAAAAATAGGTGTTTCAATGGCACCGTGGTCGGTTTGGATTACACCTGCGCGAGCATTTGACTTTTCATCCGTTTTTTGGAGATCAAAAGTAAAGAGCATATCAGTTTTGAGCCATTAAGGTTAGCGAGAAAAGCCTCGGTCTTAATGCACTCATAGAACCTGAGTAATAACTATCAGGCACTCGCACGAGGGCATCATTTATGCCATTTGACATTTTAAGTTCGATGGATAAATCCACATAATCTAGACGAAATTCAAACCCAGCACCGAATTCGTAGTAATACGTATTTTTCTTCATGGCAATTAAGGGCTTGGTATCACCAATAACCAAATCTTCATTGCTTTGAAAATCGTGAGACCATCTCACACCACCCAACACATAAAAGCCGGTATTATTCGGCATATCAGAGCGGTACTTCATGGTCAACGGTAAGTCCAACGAGATTGTTTCAATCGTCAGTTTTTCAGTTGGTCGATTAGCCCAGTCAAATTCAATATCTCGGTTGTGTAACTGAAGCATGGTATTGAGCTTCAATTCCATTCTTTGCCCTACACGCATCGCAACGGTACCGCCAAAACCACCTCCAAGCTGAGCCATTGGAGATATATTCAATAAGGAATCAGTACGGTTCCAAAAGCTAGGATGCAATTGCATTTTCATCAGTGCCTGTGTACCACTGAAAGCGATTCCCCAGAAAAACCTTTTTCGCAAGGTCCGATTTGGGTCGCGAGGAACGGCTTGTGTCGGTACAAGCCATACAAAGAGTAAGGTTATGGCAATTATTTTACGCAACGATACAAAGTTGATATCCCAAAGGTAAGTCCTTTGAATTTAACGTCGGAAAAGCCGTAAGATTGGGCAAGTTCTTTAAATTTATCTCCTTCAGGAAATGCAGCAACGCTCTGCGGTAAATACGTGTAAGCGGTAGCATCTTTACTTACCAATCGTCCGACGGTTGGTAAAATATATTTAAAATAAAACCAGTAAATCGCGCTAAACAAAGGATTCCGAGGTTTTGAGAACTCAAGAACAGCCAACATACCGCCTGGTTTCAATACTCTTAACATTTCCTTCATCCCATTTTCCAAATTTTCAAAATTGCGCACCCCAAAACTCACAGTAATGGCGTCAAATGTATGGTCATCAAAGGGCAAGTCCTCAGAATCAGCTTGTTGAAGCGTGATACGTTTATTAAGTTTCAACTGATTAATCTTAATATCGCCACGATCTAGCATTCCTCTTGAGATATCGATCCCGATAATTTTTGAATCAGGTATTTTG
>JAYYCN010000048.1:0-4755 GCA_036161795.1 Bacteroidota bacterium | reverse complement strand
GTGAAGAATTATCTGCTATGAACATCTTGGTAGAGGATTGGGGAGGTACATTCCAAAGCCAAGAAATTTCTGCTAAGAAAGGTTTGCATATAGACGAGCTTTTGGAAAAAGTGCTTTTAGAATCAGAAATAATGGAGCTAAAAGCAACCCCTGGTCGTCTTGCAAAAGGAACGGTTATTGAAGCTACTCAAGAACGAGGTAGAGGAATCGTGTGTACCCTTTTGGTACAGAACGGAACTTTAAGAGTTGGTGATCATATGATTGCCGGTTCCCAATACGCTAAAGTGAGGGCCATGTTTAACGAACGTGGAACAAAAATTGATGAAGCCCCTCCCGCAACTCCTGTGAAAATATTAGGTTTCTCTGACGCACCTACTTCTGGTGATGTATTTGCGGCAATGGAAACAGAAGATGAAGCAAAAACCCTAGCTAACAAACGTCAGCAATTAGTTCGCGAACAAGGTATCAGAACCAAGCGTCATATCACCTTAGATGAAATAGGAAGACGATTAGCAGTTGGTGACTTTAAGGAGCTTAACATTATCGTGAAAGCAGACGTGGATGGTTCTGTTGAAGCTCTTACCGATGCACTCATGAAGTTATCGTCCGAAGAAATCGCAGTAAACGTAATACACGGCGGTGTTGGTCAAATTACTGAGAGCGACGTACTCTTGGCATCTGCATCAGATGCCATCGTCATTGGCTTCCAAGTAAGACCTGCAGCAAAAGCAAAACAACTTGCTGAATCTGAAGAAATCGATATCCGTACATACAGCGTAATCTATCAAGCCATCGAAGAAGTAAAGACGGCAATGGAGGGTATGCTTAGTCCAGATATCGTAGAGAAGGTCATCGGACAAGTTGAGATTCGCGAAATATTCAAAATCTCTAAAGTTGGAACCATTGCTGGATCGTATGTAACAGACGGCAAAGTGGAACGTGGTTCTAAAATCAGAGTCATCCGAGATGGTGTAGTGAAACACGATGGTAAGTTAGCCTCTCTTAAACGTTTCAAAGACGATGTTAAAGAAGTGACCAAAGGATACGAGTGTGGATTGCAGATTGAACGATTCAACGACCTACTTGAAGGAGACTACTTAGAAGTATACATCGAAGAAGAAGTAAAACGTAAGTTGTAAGGAAGTATTTTTATCCTCGGAATTTTTATTTCAAACGAACCGACAACGAAACTTAAGTACAAAACGTCTACTTTGGTACAATACTTGTTCTACTAAAAGAAAATTAAAATCACCAATACAATGAAAAAGCTATTCACACTTATCGCGCTTACACTGGCCTTTGCTGGTTCAGCCATGGCACAGAAAGAAGAGGTTAAAGAAAACAATCCTATTGACTGGGGTTTCAAAGCACATGATTTTGGTAACATTGAAATGGGGCCAAATGCAGATGTTGTGTTTAAATTCAAGAATAACACCAAAGCACCTGTTGTTATCACAGGAGCTCGTCCAAGCTGTGGATGTACTACACCTACCTGGACAAAAACTCCAGTGATGCCTGGTGAAGAAGGTGAAGTAAAAGCCAGTTATGGAACAGAAGGCCGCCCTGGATATTTCCAAAAATCAGTAAAAGTAACTTTTGATAACGGCGAAGTAACCAACCTAACCATCAGTGGTACCGTATCTTCAGACACGGGGAAATCAGATAAGAAAGAGTTGAAATAAGATGAAGAAGGTATTATTCGTAGCTTTGATATGTTCGAGCATCTTTACTAGAAATATCCGAGCGCAGGTCATCACAGAGGCCGCAGATACCACAAGAAAAAGTAACGCGGGAATTGAGTTTGAAACCAATGAGCATAACTTCGGTACTGTGATTGAAGGTCAGATTGCTTCCTATGAATTTACCTTCAAAAACAATGGAACTGAACCATTGAAACTCAATCATGTTAAAGCCAGCTGCGGATGTACAACTCCCTCTTGGCCACGCGAAGAAGTAGGTCCAGGAGAAACTGCGGTAATCAAAGCGGAATACAATTCTGCGGGTCGTCCAGGTTCATTCCACAAAAATATCTTTGTCAAATCAAATGGGGGAGACATCACCTTGACCATTAAAGGCAATGTAGTGAAAGAGCCTGAAAAGCCTATCTCTCCAATTATCATTAAATAAATTCAAGGGTCGCAATCGCGGCCCTTTTTTCACACCTCATATATGTCTAAACTCATAACGTTCTCTTTGGCTTGGCTTTTTCTTTCTTTAGGAGATGCTCAAGTTATGCACGTGAATGAAGGCAACTTGAGAATTAAAGGTTCTGATACCATTCGGGTTAATGCCAATTCCGGAGATGTAATTGAAGCCGTATTCGCCATTCAAAATAGGAGTAATGACACCCTTAAGATTCATCAAGTGGTATCTCAATGTATTTGTTTTCAATATGCTTATCCTGAGACAGGAATAGCACCGGGTAGCGTGGATTCCATTCGACTTTTTTTCATGACCAAACATGTTCCACCAGGGCCATATTTCAAGCGTCTTTTTGCGGATTATGAGGGTGGAAGTATCGAGATGATCATGGAAGGTATGATTAAAGTAATGCGCCCTGTTTATAAAAGAGGAGAAGCCCCAAAAATTTACAAGCCCAAACAAATCCTAATAGCCAATGACCCATCGTAAGTTTATCCATATCCTGTCATTAACCATTTTTGGGTTCGGCATTTTGTTTGTTTCTGCCTGCAGTTTAAAGCAGCAACATCAACGTGTACAAAACGAAATCTCAGAAAATCACAGAAGCCAACAATTGAAATTAGATCGAATCATCGCCTTCAACGATACCAATAAGGTAATCCTAGATAGCATCGATTGGAATGAAACTATGCATGTTTTCCCTTCTGGAGTTCCTAGTGGGCCGCCGGCTACATTCCGATTTGTATTCAAGAATCTTTCAGATAGAGCGGTAACCATCGACGGAGTGAATGCAGCTTGTTCTTGTACGGCTACAGAGTTTACCCGAACACCCGTTTCTCCCGGAGATACCGGTTGGGTTGAGGCCGCGTACAAAACAGAGAATACTTTCGGGTATTTCAGGAAATACGTAGACGTTTATTTTGAAGGAAGCCCCAATAAACATCGATTGTATCTAAGAGGTTCTGTAGACCCAATGATGCCAGTACCCAAGAAATAATTAGGATTCATTCCACAATCCTCCAGTATGAAGGAATACGACCTTCTTATCAGGGTATTCAGGCAATATATCATTCAGCATCGCATAAAAGGCCTTGCCCGTGTAAATACGCTCAATATGAAAGGGATACTGGTTGTTAACGTCGGAAATGAATGATGTTAACTCCTCGTTGGACTTAGCATACCCTCCAAACTCAAACCCATCGATAAACTCAAGGTTTGCATTCGTCAGGCACCAATTAAGCGCGGAGGTTTGTTCATCCTGGTTTTTCAAAACCATCACCGATTTCACCTGAGTTTCTTTAGGTAAGTAACGCGCTAAACCCATAGCTGTTGTTGCCGTTGCTGACGCATGCACAACAATATCTGGTAAATTTCCTATCCATGAATCCACTAGGTCTTTGAATCCCCTACTACCCTCTTCACCCTTTCCTCCTTCGGGGATAATCAACCATTTCCCACTTTCCTTATTAAAACTCGAAGATATAGCCTCCTTATTTCGGTAAGACTCCCTTGATACAAATTGCAGTTCCATACCCTGCTTCCTGCATTCTTTGAGGTAATAATTATCAAAGCCTTCTGCCCCTCTTACAACCCCGATACAAGGTATATTAAGGCTGTTACATGCCGCTGAGGTTGCCAATAAATGATTGCTAAATGCTCCTCCAAACGTAACAATTCCCTCAAAACCACCTAATTCGTATTCCTCTATCCATCCCTTGAGTTTTCGCCATTTATTACCCGAAACCATAGGGTGTAAGAGATCGTCTCTCTGCACAAAAAACGGATAATTGCAACCATTTTTTTCGAAGTGATACTCTTCTAATTTAGCGATATTTAAACCCATTTTATCGGACAGCATACCACAAATTTAAACAAAGCCGCTTACCTTCGTTTTGCATTCGGGGTGCACGAAGTGCTGAGATTACACCCGTTAACCTGATCAGGATAATGCCTGCGAAGGGAAATGTTCCATACGCATGATTGCGCTCGAATGCCCAATAATAATCGAGTGATAAACATGTATAAATTAATCGTCAGCGCCTTCATTTTCTGTATATCCCAGGCTGCTTTTTCTCAAGTTGAAGATTCGGTAACCAATGTCAAGCGAATCATTTCAGAACCGCGAATTATACCAAAAATCGGTCCGCCCTTGCTACCTGTAAAACGCTACCTTCCCATGGAAGGAGTGATCATTCGGGCTTACAGACGTTCAGGCAAAGCCTCCATGGCGGCCAATGAAACCATTAAAGCAGAAGATCTTAAGATTAGAAATAACGGCCAAGATTTGCCTATGTTACTCCAGCATCAAACCGGTATCGTGGTTACGTCCGATGCGGGTAACGGGATAGGTTACACCGGAATACGCGTGAGAGGTAGTGATGCGACACGTACAAACATCAGTGTGAATGGCGTGCCTATTAATGACGCAGAAAGCCAAGGAACATTTTGGGTAAATATGCCTGATTTGGCTAGTTCTGCAAACAACGTGCATATACAACGTGGTGTTGGAAGCTCTGTGCATGGTGCCGGCGCGTTTGGTGCAAGCGT
Organism: Bacteroidota bacterium; assembly: GCA_036161795.1. GTDB lineage: Bacteria > Bacteroidota > Bacteroidia > NS11-12g > UBA955 > VMCP01. The sequence goes on along the minus strand of JAYYCN010000048.1, from coordinate 66 downwards.
CTTAATTGAAACGGGTGGTGCTCTTAATCGCAGCACAGAGTTAACCATGAGCTACGGAAGTTTCAA
>JAYYCN010000047.1:0-3761 GCA_036161795.1 Bacteroidota bacterium | reverse complement strand
TTGAATAACTGATTCAAACTTCTCTCCATTAATTGAGTATGTTTATCTCCTGAAAGGTAATGCTCTAGCTCAGATTGAAGCTCTTTAAGCATTCGTTTATAATCCTTCTTAATTTCCTTCAATATTGGGGAATGCATGTCATACAATGTTTGGGTAACATCATCCAGCAAATTGGAAAGTTCGATGACTTGCTCCCTTAACTTTTTAGCTTTTGGATCATTATTCTGTAGTTGTATTTGAAGTTTATCCAATGGCAAAAACCAATCCCCTGGGGCAATACTCAATTGTTGTTTCTTTTTACGTTGATTAGCCGTTGTAACTGTAGATAATACTCGAAGGTGTAATTTTGGAATCGACAGTTCATTCACTTTAAATAATTCAGGTAACTGTAACCAATACAGATATTCTGAAGGTCCGGCTACATATGCCATATTTGGCAGTATATATTGCTGATATATCGGTCTTAATAACACATTAGGTGAAAACCTATCTGGGTGTAAATCGATTTCTTTTTTGAGTTCTTCGGCGGTCCATTTTTTGGCCGTATTTTGAGTGTGAAAGGTTCCGTCTACCTCATCAATCCTTAGTCGCTGATTATCGCTTAAATAAAACAGACGGGTATTTCGTGCACCAATATTGACGGGTAAACCCTCAGATTTTAATAGGTTGTTTTGCCTCTCGCATGCGGCTTGATTGATACCGTTTATCTCACGGAAAAAAATATCCTTTGCCGATTGTTTGAGTTTTTTATCATTAGGATCCAACGGCAACACCCCTAAATGTCCGAACCATTCATTCACCAATGCAGTACTCGCTTTGGACAAACTCACTCCTTCTTGATAGTGCGAAGCGTACTGATCTAGAAATTCATGTAGTGCTAAATCCTCGGTAAAGTCTGCTTTAATTTGATCTTTGAGGTTTTGGATGCCCTCCGTGTCAAATTGACCAACTGCTCCCGTTTGCTCTGTTTTCCATTGATATGTTTTCCCTAAAAATGGAACGTTTTCTATTTCTTCAAAATCATGATCCTCCGTGGCCATCCAATAAACAGGAATAACAGGCCTTCCGAACTTTGCCTCGTAACGTACGGATAAATCAACCGCGCTCATAATTTTTGACCAGACAAATAATGGCCCCAAAAACGGATGTAATTGTTGACCAGTAGTCACGGTAACTGAATCAGGATCAAGTAGTTTCGTAATGTTCTCTAGTTGTCTGGCGTGCGCATTTTCACCTATTCGTTCTTGAATAACTTTGGATAAGATTATTCGTTGTTCTTGTTTGAAATCCTTGGATTTATTGATTAGGAGCTCTTTATCTATTTCAATATCATGCCCTATGGGATAAATTTTAGTTGGTGCTTTTAACGCACGCTCGAGATTTTTTGATTTTAGCCCATTAGGAGTATGATGAAATTTGTAATGCATTATACCAGCGTTCCCTTTAGGTCATAATGTGTCGCCTCTGTTATTTTCACTTGGGCGAAATCTCCAATTCTGATGTATTGATCCTTGGCAGGCACCCAAACCTCGTTATCTACCTCGGGAGAATCAAACTGTGTTCGACCCACAAAGGAATCCCCATCCAATCGATCAAAAAGGACTTTTTGGGCAGTCCCCATTAGAGATTGATTGAAGGCCCAGCTAATATCCATTTGTTGTTCCATTACTCGGTTTGCCCTTTCCTGCTTTTCTTCCTCTGGAATGCTATCGTCTAGGGTATAGGCATGGGTGTTATCCTCATGGGAATAAGTGAATACTCCTAATCTCTCAAACTTTACCTCTCTGAGTGATTCAAGGAGTTCTTGTACATCCTCTTCTTCTTCTCCAGGATGCCCAACCAAAATCGTTGTTCGCAATGAAATACCTGGAACTTCTTCTCGTATTTGGCCCAATAATTCGAGTGTACGCCTTTTTGTAATGCCCCTGCGCATACTCTTTAGCACACGATCAGTCATATGCTGAACAGGCATATCCAAGTAAGAACAAATATTATCTCTCTCAGCAATGACTTTCAGCACATCCATGGGGAATTGGGATGGGTAAGCATAGTGTAAACGAATCCAATCTAAGCCCTCTACGTCACTTAGCGATTTCATCAAATCTGCCAATTTCCTTTCCCCATAAAGATCCAGACCATAGTACGTTGAATCTTGGGCGATGAGCATGATTTCTTTGGTACCGTTTTTCACCAAGTGTTTGGCTTCGGCAACCAAGTCTTCAATGGGCTTAGAAACATGACCACCTCGCATAAGAGGAATGGCACAAAATGAACATGGACGATTGCAACCCTCTGATATTTTTTGATACGCATAATGTCTCGGAGTCGTTTGTAGTCTTTCTCCGAGAAGCTGGTGCTTATAATCGGCCCCCATACGTCTTAATAAATGTGGCATATCTAAGGTGCCAAACCATTCATCTACTTGTGGTATCTCTGTCTTTAATTCTTCTTTATATCTATGCGAAAGACAACCGGTAACGATGAGTTTTTCTAATTGTCCTTCCTCTTTTGCCTCTGCGAATCTCAAGATGGTATCGATACTTTCTTGTTTTGCATTTTCGATAAAACCGCAGGTATTAACAATGACAACATCGGCATCATCTTTAGTACTCTCATGCTCTACGTTAAATTCATTAGCCTTCAGTTGACCCATAAGCACTTCAGAATCTACCGTGTTTTTGCTACATCCTAATGTAACTACGTTGACTTTATAGTTTTTCTGTGATTTGGTTCTCATGCTGAGAAAATTGAGGATATAAATGCTGGTTTATCAAATAATTTAAGGTCTTCCGCTTGTTCTCCAAGACCCACGTACTTCACTGGAATCCCATGCGCATGGCTTACCCCGATAACGACACCTCCTTTTGCTGTTCCGTCTAATTTAGTCACAGCGAGAACATTCACCTTTGTAGCTTCTGTAAACGCTCGTGCTTGTTCAAAAGCATTTTGGCCAGTGGTTGCATCCACAACGAGTAAAACTTCATCGGGAGCATCTTCTTTAAATTTCTGAACCACACGTTTGATTTTGGCGAGCTCATTCATAAGTCCCACTTTGTTATGTAATCGCCCAGCTGTATCGATGATGACCACGTCGGCATTCCTATCTACACCAGTTTTAATAGCATCATAAGCCACTGCTGCAGGGTCGGCGTTCATACCATGGCTCACGATTTCAACTCCCGTACGATTTTTCCATATGTTCAATTGATCTACTGCAGCTGCTCGGAACGTATCAGCTGCACCCAAGATTACCTTTTTATCCTGCTGAGCATATTGATGCGCCATTTTTCCAATGGTCGTTGTTTTACCCACTCCATTGACTACCACCACCAGAATTACATAAGGTTTTTTATGTCCGTTCAATTCAAAGTTTAACGCCACAGGCAACTGAATTTCGGGCATTAATTCATCCACGATTTCAGCGAGCCAACGGTTCACATCCTCAGATGATTCAAAACCTATGTTTTGGGCACGGTCATTCAACGCATCAATAATAGTTTCCGTTGTATCCATTCCAACGTCACTCAATAACAAAGCCTCCTCAAGCTCCTCCAAAACATCCGCATCTATTTTACTTTTACCCGTTAAAACCAAACCGATGCGATTTAGCAGGTTGCTTCTCGTTTTGGTGAGCGCCTTTCTGGTTGCATCTGCTTCCTCTGGAGTCGCTTTGGATTTTTTATTGAACCAACAAAAAATAGGAACTTCTCATTATTAAAAAAAAAATCCCCAACTAGGGGCGTTTGATTGTATAGTATATT
>JAYYCN010000046.1:0-4001 GCA_036161795.1 Bacteroidota bacterium | reverse complement strand
GGACCTGGTTCAATATGTACCACCCGTATCATAGCCGGTATTGGAATGCCACAGCTAACTGCCATCATGGAAGCGACCGCAGCATTGAAAGGAACGGGTGTTCCCGTTATCGCAGACGGTGGAATTCGTTACAGTGGCGATATCGTAAAAGCACTGGTTGCAGGAGCCAATACCATCATGGCCGGTGGTTTGTTTGCAGGAACCGAAGAATCTCCAGGAGAAACAACCTTTTTTGATGGAAGGAAAGTAAAATCATACCGCGGTATGGGCTCTATCGAAGCCATGAAGAAGGGTTCTAAGGATCGTTACTTCCAAGATGCAGAAGATGAGGTAGCAAAGTTGGTACCAGAAGGGATCGTGGGCAACGTACCGTTTAAAGGAAATTTATCCGAAGTGGTGTATCAGTTGCTCGGCGGAATTAAGGCAGGAATGGGATATTGTGGTGCCTCAACCATCGATGTGTTGCAGGAATCACAATTCGTGCGTATCACCAATTCAGGTATGCGTGAGAGCCATCCGCACGATATTGCCATTACCCGCGAAGCTCCTAATTACAGTCGATAGAACTCCGCAATTCGTTTATCCATGTATTTTTGTACCATGTTAAAAAACCTACGCTCTTTCTTTAGCTTCATTTTATTGGTTTCTTTATGGTCTGCTTGCGGATCTCGTAAACAACAGAAAGTGGTAGTGGTTAAAGATACTGATGTGGATGATATCCCAATACCGGTGATTCAAGTACCCGACGAGCCCATTGAAAGAATCGTTTACGAAAAGGGCCCGAGCATAAGATTGGCTTTTTATAATTTAGAAAACCTATTCGATACCATCGATGGTTCAAACCTAGACGAAGAGTATTTACCCAATGGAAGAAGGAATTGGAATACTGGAAAGTATCAAAATAAACTGCAACATCTCGCACAGGTAATAGACTCGATTGAGCCACATGTCTTGGGTGTCTGTGAAGTGGAGAATCGACAGGTGTTGGAAGATTTGAAGTCAAAATCGCGGTGGTTATCCTTGTCTTACGCGGAAATTGTGCATCAAGAATCTCCAGACAATCGCGGTATCGACGTGGCCATGTATTATGTGCCTTCCTGGGCCTATTATGGTGCTCAAGGGGTTGACGCTCAGGGCTCGACCAAACAACCAAAGCTCAATAAGGAATTTGAGATAATTCCGGTGAGTACAGGAAATCCAGAGAAGCCTACTAGAGATATTTTAGCTGTTCATCTTCGACAGTGGGACGAAAAATTAACGGTATTTGTGAATCATTGGCCAAGTAGAGGCGGGGGAGAAGCCAAATCTCGGCATCTTCGTGCAAAGGCGGCAAAAGCCCTTCGCGATTATATTGACGCCCATCCAAAGATCAAGCATTGGACCGCAGTGGGAGACTTCAACGACAATCCAACGGATAGCAGCCTACGCCATGTGTTAGGTGCAGGAGATAATAACCAGTGGGCCATTAATCTGGCGTATGAATTTAGGCAGCTTAACCCAAACTTAGGGACAGGTAAGTATCGTGGCAATTGGGATATGTTTGACCAGATTATTTTAAGTAGATCTCTATATCATTTAGGACCCGAAGCGCCCATTCCAAGTTTGAATGTGTACAACAAACCTTGGTTGCTACAACAAGACGGGAAATACAAGGGATATCCGTTGCGTACCTTTGGTGGTAAGATCTATCTAAATGGATACTCAGACCATTTACCGGTCTACACAGAAATTTACTTGAATAAGTAAGGCAGTTTTTATCCGTGATGCTTTACCGCTGCCGCGATGAAGGCATTGAACAACGGATGCGGGTTTTCTACTGTACTTTTCAATTCTGGATGGAACTGTGCTCCAACAAACCAAGGTTTTTCTGGAATTTCTACTATTTCAGCAAATCCAGATTTTGGTTTGGTTCCCGTGATCATCATGCCGTTCTTCTCCAAATCATCTTTATACTTATCATTAAATTCATAACGATGCCGATGACGTTCAGAGATTTTTAGCTTGCCATAGGCTTTTGCGGCAAAACTCCCTTTTTTTAGTTCACAGTCGTAAGCACCCAGTCTCATGGTGCCTCCCATATCCGTGATTTTCTTTTGCTCTTCCATCAAGTCGATAACATGGGTAACGGTGTCTTCGGACATTTCAGAGCTATGTGCATCTTTTCGGTTAGCCACATTTCTGGCAAATTCAATGACGCAACTTTGCATGCCCAAGCATATCCCAAAGAAAGGAATACGATTTTCTCTAGCAAATTTCACTGCTTCTACTTTACCCTCAATTCCTCGAGGTCCAAAACCTGGAGCAACCAATATGCCGTCGTAACCGCTCAGTTTAGAAATCACATTATCTGCCGTGAGGTATTCAGAGTGAATATTCGTTACCTGAACTTCGGTTTCATTGTGAGCGCCTGCATGGATGAATGCTTCGTTGATGGATTTATATGCATCCGGTAATTCAACATATTTGCCTACCAGGGCGATTTGAACTGTGGTCTTGGGGTGTTCCAGTCTAAACAAAAACTCAGACCATTGTTTAAGGTTGGGTTCCGTAGAGGCTTTTAACTTTAACTTAGTGAGTACCACCTTGTCGAGTTTCTCTTTTAGCATCGCCATAGGTACCTCATAAATGGTTGAGAGGTCTCTTGCTTCAATCACGGCATTGCCTTGAACATTGCAGAATAAGGCTAGTTTCTTTTTGATTTCCCCCGTAAGTGGTTGTTCTGTACGACAAACCAAAACATCGGGTTGTACGCCTAATTCCAATAGGCTTTTAACCGAGTGTTGCGTAGGTTTGGTTTTTAACTCACCCGCCGCGCTTAAGTATGGAATAAGGGTTAAGTGAACAACCATTGCATTGTTGCTACCCAAATCCCAAATGAGTTGCCTCATGGACTCAACGTAGGGTAGTGATTCAATATCTCCAACGGTTCCTCCGATTTCTGTAATGATAATGTCGTAGTCTCTAGATTCCCCCAGCAAAAGCATTCTTCTTTTTATTTCATCTGTAATGTGGGGAATAACCTGAACAGTTTTTCCTAAGTAGTCACCTTTACGTTCGTTTTCGATGACGGTTTGATAAACCCTTCCCGTGGTTACATTATTGGCCTGACTTGTGCTCACATTTAGAAAACGTTCATAATGACCAAGATCTAGGTCCGTTTCAGCTCCATCTTCGGTAACATAACATTCACCATGCTCATAAGGGTTGAGTGTTCCCGGATCAACGTTAATGTATGGATCAAATTTCTGTATGGTTGCCCGGTAACCGCGTGATTGTAAAAGTTTAGCGAGAGATGCGGCAATAATGCCTTTACCTAACGAAGAGGTAACTCCGCCCGTAACAAAGATGTGTTTTGTTTTGCTCATGGAGATGTTGCTACGGGATACAAATGTATCTTAAAAATCTCCGAGAAAATCCCTCTGACTCTCTAGTTTTCAACAAAATTTGCCCTAAAGTGTAACGACCCAGTTAAATGGGTCTTCGCCGGCTTTGTTTTTTATGGAATCTAACCAGTTTTTTACTTTTTGGGAAGCTTGGTTTTGGCCTTCTTGGTATACTTGGATGTATTCCCCGCGGTAACCAAAACCTTCCAAATTCATTAGGCTTGCTGCGGTTCCCGTAATAAATAACTCTTTTAGTTCGTTCTTGCGCTCAATCAATTCGGTAACCGCCAATGGTCTCTCTTCCACACGATACCCCAATTTTTTTAGACCTTGAATCACTGAATCACGGGTGATACCCGCTAGTAATGTTTTGGTTAAAGAAGGAGTAACAATGTCATTCTCAAAAACCGCAAAGAAGTTGGTGGTACCTGTCTCCTCCACGAATTTATGTTCTACCGGGTCTGTCCATAAAATTTGGTCGTATCCTTCCTTTTGAGCAAGTGCTGTGGGGTGTAATGCAGATCCGTAATTTCCAGCGCATTTGGTAAATCCAACACCACCAGGAGCTGCTCTACTGTATTCCTCTTCTACTTTTACTTTGAGCGTTTTATTATAATA
>JAYYCN010000045.1:0-13463 GCA_036161795.1 Bacteroidota bacterium | reverse complement strand
TCATTGAAACAACAAATGTCAAGAATGTTGCGATTGCAGCACCATTTATCCCATATAAAGGGATTAAGATATAATTGAAAACTATGGCGATAAAAATATTCAACACAGAGCTTATAAATCCATAAGTGTAATAATTAGAGTTACTGATGATCGGATAGGCCAATAATCCAATGACCTCAATTACCTTACCCAGCCCTATGATCAATACGACCCATGTTCCTTGCTGATAAATTTCACCTTTAGGGATGAAACTCATGATTAGCGGCAGGTTGAAGCCAATCAAAAAAAACAGGACCGTGCACACAGAAAATATAGCCAGAGATGCTTTTTTGTATAAGGTATCCAATTCAGATATATTTTTATCTTTCATGTGCTTTGATACGATGGGTGCTGCAATCTGAAGGACTCCGCGTTTAGGGATCTCAATCAATATGGCGATGTAAAAAGCAATGGAATAAATCGCGGTATCTTGCAGACCTTTTTCAGTAGATATCATAAGGAAATCAATTTTGTTCACGATCAAAACTGCAAGGCTACTTCCAAATAACCATAAATTATATTTCAGCATATCGTTTCGTAGCTTGGGGTTGGAACGTAAAAAATGAAAGTCCGGACGGAAATCTAATCTTACTTGAGTAGCTAGAACGATGAAGTTCAACAGCGCATTAATACCGAATACCAAAGACGCATAACAACAAAAAACATCAAACGGATACCATCCCAAGTAAAAGAAAAAGCTCAGAAGCAAGAGTAATAGCCTATTGACTATTTCTCGAATAAAATTATTTGCTGCAATCCTGCGATAATTCGCCGAAATATTTTCGAAAACGGTTTGATAAATTCTGAAAAGTGCAATGAACAATACAGGCAAATAAATAATGCCTATGAGTTCTGTATCTATATCAAAAAATGACAGTAAGACATCCTTGTTTAGGATATACACCATCGACACAATGATGGAACCTATGACCGGTATAGATAATGCCAAGAACAGGAACCCGTTAACAGAGCCATTTTCGTCTACAAAATGCGGGAAAAACCGTGTTATACTCTGACCTATTCCTAGCAACCCAAACCCAGCTAAGAGAGCACCAACCTCTACCATCAAGCGGAATGCCCCTAACTCTTCGGGGGTAAAAAAGCGTGGGAAAAAATAAAGCAATGAAGCAGCCCCAACAATGGTCCCGACATAGGTATAAACCGACGACTTGAAACTCTGTCTAATGATGACCCCCACAAAAACAAAAATAGATAAAAGGCGTCGTTAGACTATTAACCCAAGTAGAAATCCAATGAATACAAATACTAACCAAGTTTTTATTCTCTTGAAATTTCCATTTTTTCTGTTACGAATTTTGAATTTTTACCTATTCTTGCACATGAGATACCACCAGATATTAAGAACAATTGGACTCTGCCTTCTTATTCATCTGAGCACCGTTTATAATATCCAGGCGCAGTGCTGGAGAACATTTACTAACCCACTATATAAAGCACATAAGCTAATTAATGATAGCCTCTTTGATGAGGCGAAAGCATTACTCAAATCTAAAAAGCATAAAATTGATACCCATCATACCATTTGGTATCACTCTAAAAGTAGAATTGCTCTTCATGAACATAAACTCGTTGAAGCATTGAGTTTATCTAGAAAAGCACTTTGCGCCATTTTTGAGCTATCAAAACACCCTGAAGAACAACAAAAATTTAAGGAACTGTATTATTTCGATGATCACTATCTATCGCTTTTTTACAGACAAATTTTAGTTTGGCACTTCCATCAATCGAAATCATCTACTTCAACCAAACAAAACAATGCACTTCAGGCTCGTTACAAGAATCAATTGGTCGAATTAATTCCATGTATAAATCAAAAAAATGTGTTATTCAAGCTTACCTACCCGAGGCTGATTAATCATTTAAAAGCACTGAACGATACGATTGAATTCAACCTTATTCTCGAACAAAGATCGAGCCCCCTCTTATACGATTATATCAAAGGAATTGGTCAAACACCAGAAGAGGTACTCAAAGCACCAGCGCAGCTTAGGTCTTTTTATATCCAAGGAATAGATTCACTCTTTAAATGGGAATTCCAGAAAGCAATACTTGAAAATACAGAATCTGCATTTTTAGAATATGCTAGGAAATATTCAGAATCTCCATACAAAACCTTGGCAAGAAATCGAGCCGAAGAAATTGCATTCAGAAGATGCAGAGAAAGCAACCTTGAAAATCAGTTCATCGATTACCTCAAAAAGTACCCCAACGGTAAATATAGAAATCAAGCACAGAAATTACTCAATTACTTAACCGTTGTTCCTGTACCCATACTCACACTTGATGGAAAGTATAGATATGTGGATTCTGTATACAAGCGTTCATGGATTGATTCCACCTATGACTTTGCCTACCCATTTAAACTAAAATACAATCACGCTTGGCTCAACAATGGTGCATGCTTGATAACGGGGTGCGCCTTGGTCATGAAGAGAGACTCATTTGATAAAAATAAATGGTTCTACATTGAAAAGGATGGTACCCGATACAATCAAAACACTTACGACGAGATTCGTCAAATTAGCTCAAATCGAGCTTTTATAAGTGTAAATGATCGGTATGGAATCTTAAATCAATTTGGAGAAGAAATACTCCCTCCTGTATTCGAAAAAGTATACTTTGATACACTTAATAAACTAGGAATTGCATTTAATGGAACTGCTTGGGCTATCGTTAATTCAAACGGCCAAAGATTAACACCTTTTGATATTGATTTTATTCCATTAACGGAGGTATTGAATGAAGTGCCCATCGAAACCATAAACTTCACCGATAATCGGATTGTCTGTTTGAAAAAGAACATCCCTTGGTCCTTCGATTTCAATGGACAACCTTCCTTTGTTGGAGATTTTTCAGAGCTTTCAAACTTTCATCATGGAGTAGGCATCGCAAAAAACAGAAAAACCGGCTTTTATTCGCTCATTGATACCATTGGAAACATCATTTTAGACTCTGCAGAGAATATTGAACAATTTAAAAGCGATAATATTTACACTGCTGTTATAAAAGGTATTCATTACGCATTGGTTATCCAAAATTCAACGATTTCTTGGTCCGTAAAAAGCGATGAAAAGCCAATTATCGCTAATTATTGGGGAGAGCCGCAAATCGCTATCAAACGCAAACGCGAGTGGTTTGTGTATAGCTCAATAAACCCAACGGGACATACATTGACGTCCACTAAGAACCGAATTTACGTTTATGGAGACGAAATACTCTGTACGAATCGTTTGGTTTCAAAGTCAAGAAAGAAAATCAAAATTAACCAATGGTACAATCCTCTAAGCAAGGAGATGAGTGTTGTCAAAGCAGAAGAAATCGCTATTCTAGACCATAAACAACTAATCATTTACAATGATGCTCGTCCTTTCTTATATGATGTAACAGAAAAAGAATACCCCATATTTTCAGAGGTCACATCGGAAACCCTCCATGTTAAATACACGGATATCACACGAAGCAGCATATCCGCATTATTATGGGTGAGTTCAGATAGCCTACAATACATCATCAATCGAAACGGTAGGATTATAACCAAATACCATGCTCAATCTATTGATATTCTTTCGTCTGAACTTGTTCTGACAACGTCTGCAACAGGGAAAAATCAATTAGTCGATTTCAATAATCGTTTAATTCTAAAAGACATCGAGGATATAAAATACCCCATATTCCCAGGCTTCTTTCTAATTAACGATGGCGAAAATTGGTTGTGGGTGCCTAGGAATGGAGATATTTTAAGAGAGTTGGAGTAAAGCAACTCCACTCGTTCTACAGCCTATTCCAACGAAGCGCATTGAGCAACCCAACCAGAGTGAAGGGCACTATTGAGTCTAACATGGTAGGAATCAAATCAAATGTTGGATACCAGATATGATTGGTATAAGAAATAGCCAAGAATCCAATCATTCCAATCCCTATACAAATCCCAATGGATTCTTTTAAGGATATCGGTCCTAACTTGAATAGCAGATAAGCAAAAAACAAGGCAAACAACCAATCAGAAAAAAAGCCACGAAGCATATTTACCGACATGTTCATTTCATGAGGACCGTAATATGTTACGAACATCCAAGGTTTTCCCATAAACGATTCCCATTGCGCATTCTGCTCTTCTAAGGGTAATTCGGGAGATGCCGAAGGAATCAAATAACGACCATTCTCTAATTCTAAACCATTTAAAAAGGTTTGTATGGTGTCCTGATGAGGCGTGTATTTTTGAGCTTGACCGTGGAAATTACCCGCGGCCCAAGAGATAAATTGCCACATAAAGAATATTACAGCAATGATAATGGAGGGTAGAATGATTTTTTTCATGACACCAATATCACTCATTATTGGAAAAATTAAAAGAAGAACTCGTCCCAAGTAATTGTCATATTTCCGATTAGATTAGCCGTTCGTATCATGAATCCTTAATTTTGAGAAATGAAGAATTTTCTCGCCGCTATATTGATTGGTTTTTCGGTTTCTTTGCATTCTCAAACATTACAGATTGATTTTGAATCGTCAACGCATGAATTTACCACTTTTGGTGGGACTCAATTCTCGAAAGTAAAAGACCCATTGAGACCCAATAGTGTGGTGGGTAAGTTTGCAAATACCTCAGGAAGTGAATGGGAAGGGGCTTTTATTGATCTTTCAGATGGCATTAATTTAGATTCCTCTTCTTGGGTATACTTTGTGTTATACCATCCCGAAAACGACTCATTCAAATTCCAAATCAAATTAGAACAAAGCACCTTAGGCGATGGAGATTTATATCTGGAAAGAACATTTAAAACCAATACTTGGCATAAGGATTCATTCAATTTTAAGAAAGCATTGGAAGCCGGAACCAACAATGTGATTTCGGGGAAAGGTATTTATAAACGAGTGACCATTTTTTTTGAGGGTGGTCAATTGGTTTCTGGAGATTACTTCATGGATAACCTAAGCGGTTTTATTTCATCTAAAACCAGTGGAGGCGGAGGAAGCGGTAATACCCATTTTGGCAAGTTGGTTTGGAGTGATGAGTTTGATTACAATGGTGCACCAAAAGATGAAAATTGGTATCATCAAGTCATGCCACCAAATGGGTTTTCATGGTTTAATGGCGAGATCCAACATTACACAGATAAATTGGATAATTCCTTCGTCTCGGATGGAAGCATGAAAATAGTACTTAAAAAAGAATCCTACACCTATGATGGCATCACGAAAGATTATACATCGGCACGATTAAATTCTAAGTTTGCATTTACCTATGGCCGTGTGGATGTGCGCGCAAAATTACCAAGTGGAAGTGGTGTTTGGCCTGCCATTTGGACGCTTGGTACAAATATCGGTGAAAAAGGCAACTATTGGGGAGATAAAAACTCGGTTGGGTGGCCCAAATGCGGTGAAATGGATATTATGGAAAGTTGGGGTCACAATCCAAATTATGTATCATCGGCAGTGCATACAGAAGCTCGTTCCGGAAGTGTTGAAACGGGTGGAACCCGTTTGGCTGATCCCTACAATGATTATCATGTTTATTCACTGGTTTGGACCGAAGACCGCCTCAACTTTTACGTAGATAGCGTCGAAATTTACGAATACAAACCTGACCCTTTAAATAATCAAAATTGGCCATTTTATGCTGATCAATATATTCTTTTGAACATTGCGGTACTGCCCTCTGTAGCATCCGATTTTGACTCATCCATCATGGAAATTGATTACGTGAGGGTTTATCAAAAGGGAGAAACAAATAATGCTAAACAGGGAAGTATGGGTAAGGTTAAGTTGTATCCTAACCCTGTAAGATCTTCAATAAAATTGGCGGGACTATCAGGAGATAGTCACTACAAAATTCTTAATCTACATGGCATTTTTATGAAAGAAGGGCACATAAAAAAACCCGCGGAAAGCATCGATATTTCTGAGCTCCCAGCGGGTAATTATGTGATTCAGATTGAAGGAAAGGAGATTCTCTCTAATCTGAGATTTGTAAAAATGGATTAATTATTTCTTACGCTTTTTGCGGTAGTTCATTTTGTGGCATTTCACCCACTTCGCATAATTCTCTTTTCCTAAGATGTTATAAACTGCTCTTAGGTATGTTTTTTCACAGTTCTTGATTATGCCTGCTGCTACTGCGCGCTCTCTAATATTCTTTATACGCTTACGAACCTCTACGCGTATATTAATAAGGGCTTCAGTCGTTGCTTTCTTCGCTGCTGCTAACTTCGCATCTCTTTCTCTTTCTGTGATATCCCCTTTTCTAAATGATGCATGAATGTCTCCAACTGCAGACTTATGCCTATCCAAAACTTCTCTTCTATTGGACATAGCCCATGCACGAACGGTGGAATCGTACTTAAGAAGTGCTTTTTTATTGTCCTTCATGCAGTCCATCTTCGCTAAGTAAGCTCTTCTAAGATTCTCCTTATTAGCCGCCAGGATTTTAAAAACTCCGCTGCAAGAACGAATCATTGAATCTTTTTTTCCTCCTCTGGTCTCAACAAAGGTGAAATAATCGGCATCCAATACTTCTGGTATAGACTCAATCATTACATCCTCTAGCTCTGTTGCTTCGGATACAAAGGGATCTAGCATGAAATCTTCAAGTGAATCTACCAATGATTCTACCGTCTCATCCATAGCAAGTTGAATGGTATTAACGGTATCGTTTACTACTTCATCTTTTTTACAAGATGCGAAAGTGAGGGTTAAACCCAATAACCCTAAACCAAAAAATCTGATGTACTTTTTCATATGCATTCGTTTATTCGTTTGTTTTAAAGACGATATCAAAAACAGAAACGTTGGATTTGGATAATTAATCGTTTGATTGGTTGTGGCCTGAGGTCGTTGTATATTCGCTCTTCCTGCGAAACAAATGCGCAATTGGTCCCGTAGTAGAATGGATATTACGTGAGTCTCCGGAACTCAAGATCCAGGTTCGATTCCTGGCGGGATCACCAAATCACTTTCATTTACGTTCAGAATCCTTCTAATCCCTTAGTTATCAACACTTCACGGTTCGGATATTTTTATTTCTGTCTCGAATTTTTCGATTTTTGCTTCAGTAATGTTTCACTCAAGCAAAAACCATGTTTCACCTAGGCTATGACCCATACGAAATGATTGAATGTAAAAACATGGAATGTGAGAATCACGGATAGTGGATTAAAGGAATACGACAATTCCATGCAAGGAATGGGTTACGTTTATTAATATGTCCGGATTTTTATCCGCTATTTTGCGGACTATCGCAATTTACTTAACTCAAAAATCTCATAACTCATCATAACCTCATCAAAAACTGGTTTTGATACACGATTTGAGCCATCTAGAAATGAATACAAAGCACCTTCATCGTGGACAGCTATCTTAAACATAACTGCACTTTTATCAGGGGACACTGTTCCCAAAGTTTTACTTAAATCCGCAATCTTTTTTCTTTCATTCATTCCCTCTTCAGACTGCATAAAGCCCATGAATTTATCAAACTTTCCTTCTTTTAGTCTTGCAACAACAAGTATATCTTTCATAATGTTTCTTTTTAAATTATAATTTTAACCGAAGATAAAACATTCAGCATAATTTACAGGTTCAATTAGGAAAATACTTTGTGGAGAAGATTTCTACCAATCAAGGAAAGTATTTAAAGTTAGAGAATTTTCAGAAAGTCAATTACAGCGAAGCTCTTGATTTAGCTAAAATAGAAGGTGACTACTCCCTTCCCTCATCCTACTTCCTCAAGTATTTAAGCAAAAATCAAAATCTAAAAGCTATGTTCCCCGAAGGATGGTATTGGTCTAATGAAGAGGAATCAGACGAGAATGTGCTCTGTGTGAACATCGGTACAGGAGAAATGAAAAAAATGAGTAAAGCTGAAAAAGCCTACTTCTTACCAATTCTTTTAGAAGAGAAATAAAGATATCACATGTATATCATCGATAAAGAGAATAATAAGCTATGCCTGATCAGCAAAAACTGGTTTTTAACGGCCATGTTATATAGTAAGATTTTCAAATTTAGACCTTGTATTTGCACCGAAACTTTCTCGCTTTTCTAGTCTTTGATAAACTGAATTGATTGATTTTTTAATCTCAATAAATACAATCCTGCTTTCAAATTACTTACGTCAATTACATTATTTGAGATTAAACCCGAACGAATCTTTTGTCCAGATAAGTTGCAAATAGAATATTCCATTTTTCGAGTCAGTCCATTTACAGTTAAAATATTAGAAACAGGATTAGGATAGACAGAAATGGCTTCCACTTCCGTGTACGAATTTGATAAAGTCAACATATTCATAATATTGAAATCTTCCTTTGGAGACCAATTAATGCCTGGAGTCCAAGAATGATCTTCATCGATTGCACCAATATTCGGAGCACCTTTTATATTTTTATGTGGAACTAACTCAAACAAAGACGCCTTTGTATTATTACCTGCACTATCTAAAGGTCTGTCAATTTGGGAATCTGGAGAAATACCAGCGTTTATTAAAAGGGAGCTCGTCGGGGTATAATCATCCATAGATTTACCGTCCTGAGCGTTGTATGAAATCAAAGAGTGAATACCTGAGTTATAACTTATACCCGGCCTAGCCACATCAATTTGGTCAATATTAGCTTCCGCGCTTCCATTCCCCTTGGTGGTAACCCAAGAAGTACCTAAATCTCCATCTTGGCATGATCTCCAATTACTATCATAGATATAGCCCACATTACCGTCGATTGGTAAAGGAGAATCATCAGGTAGAGAAAAACTCTGACTGCTTCTATGTGATCCAATTCTTCCAGCAAGATTATTGTAAAGCCAAGTATTATTATTAGAGCAGTCTTCCGCTAAAATGATAATATCATTTCTATTTGAAATAGTATTAATCACTGTATTATTCGCAATAACTTGGTTATTTCCTTTAATCATCAATCCCATGGTATTATCCGCAATGTTGTGATGCATAACACCAAAACTACCTGCTTTAGTGGCATCTCCACCCGGAGCGTCATATCGGAATGCATATTTCTCTGTGTCATACACAAAATTGTGGTGAACAAAAGAATTAGAAACTGTTTTTGCCGTTCCCTGAAATACAGCACCATCTGATTGGGCTAGCCCCGTGTTGGAGACTATGTTATAGCTAAATATTGATTTTTCTCCAGGCCAAACAGTAGCAGATGCACCAGTAGTATATATTTCATTTCCTGAAAATTCGTTTGAAACCCCATCAAAATTTATCGTCACCATTAATCCATCTAGCTGTGTGGCCGACCAATCAATGTTTTTAAAATATGAGTTGATTACTTTATTTTTATTCCCTTTTATAATCAAACCTTCACCCTCAGAATTGATAAATAAGCACTTTTCAATAGTGCTGTTGTTAACTCTATTCGGACTGTTATTAATCCCACTGGTTCCCATCGTAGTCGGGGCTGCTCCTTGTAAATCACCTAACATTCTACGGGAGTGAGAGGGATAATAAAAGTTACAGTCGTAAATGGTAATATTATCAGAGCGATCTGCTTTGAATGTAGTAGCAAAAAAGGTAATCCCTTCAACACGTAAATTATTACAGTTCTCTATTAGCATTGAATAGTCGCGAACTTTTCCGCGAACAGAAGTATTATTTAAATCTAAACCATTTCTTGGGTATACGTAGAGCATTTGATTGGCTCGATCTAGAAACCACTCATCTTGAATATCTAAAAGTTCTTTTTTACCCTCAAAAAAGAAATAATGATGCTTATTCTTAAAGGCATTACCAAATTTACCATCATATTCAATAAAATCATTTCCACTCTGCTTGGTGTGATTGGTAATTCGTTTGTTATAGGTCTTAAATGACCCAACATTTAAAATGCCAATGCAATTTTTTAAATCAATCTTTCCGGGGTCTTTTTCTGATTCATCTATGAATAGTTTTCCGTCGAAACTATTGCTTGGATCTCCTTTGGCCCAATTATGTTTATCAAAAATAGATTCATCATCAAACCGGGCATTTGGCCATCGTGCCATAATCATTTGCTCGTTACCTACAAAAAGTTGAGTAACGGGTTCACTTATACCAGAGATCACTTTAATGGAGGAATTTTCAATATCATCATTCCATTGACCTTTTATATTTATGGTTCCATCAATGACTACCGTTTCCCCAGGATAATTCTTAATCACGGTTGGTGATGAACTAAAAGCCATAAAGCTATCGATCAAGATTGCTTCATGATACACGCCCCTTCTAATTATGACGGTGTCGCTGGCATCCATTGTTCTTATAGCCTTCCCAAATGTTTTAAACGGGTATTCAATAGAACCGTTACCAGAATTATCATCTCCAAGTGACTTGGACACATAATACGTAGATTGCCCAAAAGCACTTTGATTAAAAACCCAGGAGATAATGGTTAGATAAAAGTAAATGCTCTTCATTACGATGAAAATTTTACACGTGAAGGTACACATAAAAATAACACAAGTTGACCCTTTAAAGTTGTTTCACCTGACCACCACTCCTGATCGCGCCTAATTAAAGTCCGATTACTTGACCTCCATTTTTACATTCCAGGTAGGGTCGCTACCCGTGAGAAAATTATTTAATAATTAATTCCTTAAGAAAATAACATTACCTCCTCCATGTCGAAACTCGAGTTACCTTTTTGTTTTTTATGGTGATGATAAGGTTTATCGTAGCACTTGAATTGTTTGGTCTAAGCCAGTACTTAGTCGCACCATTTCCTAATTCTGTTGAGGAACTCACATAATACATTTTAGAAACAATAACATTCACTAGATCCTCGTGCATCCCAGTTATAATCTCACCTTCATAAGCGGCATCCACATATTTTTTCCCATACTTAGCGTATAATTCACTTTTCTGTTTTTGTTCTGCAGCTTTTGCCTCTGCCTCTTCCTTGGCCTTCATCTCTGCTGCTTGTTGCTCAAAAACATCCCTAGTCTTTTTATACTCAATGACACGTGTAACTAACTGAGCAGAATCAAAATCACAAACACAGTCGTCACATAGCCTTGCAAATTCAGTATTACTCCTTTCCGCCTTTACCCTGAGATAAGGGTTTTCAGAGAATACAAATTGAGCTTTTTCCGTTATGGTACCGTATATTTGAGATTTCAATACTCGTCCGATGCTATGATATGATTTAGTAGTGATTGGCAAAATTCGTTCCTTAAATTTTAAGATGGTCGAATCTGCGGTCGGGTTAAAATTCGATCCATTGCCTAGGTAAGATGAAAATCTTATTAATCCCCCGATACAATAAAACTTGGGACTTTTATCTAGTCGTTTTTTAATCCAATAGTCCGTATTTAATTCTCTTTTATTACTAATTGAAGAGGGTTTTAAGGAGGCTGAAAAGGACATAGGTCCAAATAATGATTTACCCTTCAAAGTATCTTTACTGTATATTTTTAGAGAAGTCTCCTTGGGAGAGGGGACCACTTTAAAATACACAAGATTCTGATTATACTTCAATCCTGGATAATAACGACTCTCATTTAACTCTTCATCGTTCACTAGTTCCAAATATTGATTCCCGTAATTATTTTTAACATAATCGGAAGCAACAGAATCAATTTTGAGTTGTAGTGTTGGGATATTTTTTTGAATATCCTTATCCACTTCAAACAACTTTTTATAAACCCTACTTGAATTGTATTTTTTTGAAAGATACTTATCTGATACTTGAAGTTTTAAAAATTGACTAAGTTCCTCTTTATATTCATTACCAAGAATTTTATACCATTGCTCACGCGCTGCTTTAAGAGTTGTCTCTTTTTCATAAATCTTCATATACTTTGAACACTCTTCATCACCTAACCAATTTGTAATAATCACACTATCAATAATTCTTTTATACCAATATCCATGTTTCTCATTCATCTCGGAATATTTAACATACATAGTCTGAAAATCCCAATTGCTTTCTCCTAAGTTATCAATAAAAGCTTTTTTCTCTTTCGCCAGTGAGGTAATTAAATCTTTATTGTATTTCTCTTTGCTCTGATGCAAACGAATAGCTTCTTTGTTGAAATTTTCGAGAGTTTTTACCGTAGCTTTTTTTAATGTACTTTGATCGAGGAAATATAATCCCTCATTAATTCGACTGCTCCGGTTCATGATAAAGCCTTTGTCTTCATTCTCTAAAACAATATAATTTAAACACCATTCTGGATTGTCTTTTTGAATTTTCAAAAATCTATCCCAATCAAGTGGTGGAACCCACAGATTTTCATAATTTTTATTGATGTAAATCTTTTTCTTTTTGACTTTAGTGACTTGCCTACCTTGTATTAATTCTCTAAAAATAAAGTGAAAAGCGTTAGTTATCGTATCGTTTAATTCTCCCGCTGTAAATTTAAACTCTTGCGGCTCACCAGACGCGCTAGTGATTTTCTTTGATTTCAAATCATTAAGATTGATTTCAGTTATTTTTGGTAGTAGTTGTGATTGAGACCATATTGGCTGTAAAAAACCAAGAAGAATGGGTAAAATCAAATTTTTAAAGTTGATGAGTTTCATGCTATTAATTTTATAAATTTCTGTTAAACTAAAGCTTATTTTCTATAAATTTGATACATATTTGATACATATTTATGAAACCACAATTAGCTCAACTTGTAATTGCCCGATTTGGACGACAAATTAACAATAGGCGAGATTGTGAAGAATTGAGTGTTGAAATTCAAATTGCTACTTCTGAGTTATTAAGTTATAACACTATCCGTCGGTTTTTTGGCTTAGATAAAAACCAATATACCACACGTAAACAAACACTTAATATATTATCCCGATATAGCGGTTACGACGACTACCTTGACTTCAAAAGAAACTATGTATTCGGAAAAGAATGGTCGCTGACTAATTTATTCCATGGATCTCTTGAAAATCTAGAAAAGAATGACACCATTTCGCTGTTAAAACAAGCATGGGTTCAAAACAAAAATTTATTTGTTCAACAAATCACAGAAACAAACAAAGAATATATCAGAAATGATGATATCTATTCTTTTTTATCCATCATCACTCAACTGGATTATCAATTATCTAACCTTGAATACTCAAATCGTTTGCTAATAGCACAAGGCACGTTAATACACTTTAGAGGCAAGTCTCTTAAACCTGTTGAAGTTCATAGCTTATCCAATAATAGATACTTTCAAGAGCATTTCATTTGTAATTTTGTAGATATACCATATTTGAAAGAAGGTTATTATGCTCAAATAATAACCAATGCATTCCAATTTGAAAATACTTCGATACATGATTTTATTACATGCGCAATCACGCTCCACAAGATTCTAAATGAGCAAATTCATGAGATCGATATTCTCCCGATACTATCCGAAAATCAACACCCCATTTTAAAAGGACGAATTATCAGTATTCTGTATTGG
Source organism: Bacteroidota bacterium (assembly GCA_036161795.1). GTDB lineage: Bacteria > Bacteroidota > Bacteroidia > NS11-12g > UBA955 > VMCP01. The sequence goes on along the minus strand of JAYYCN010000045.1, from coordinate 14 downwards.
GCAAGTGAAAACAA
>JAYYCN010000044.1:0-3185 GCA_036161795.1 Bacteroidota bacterium | reverse complement strand
TTCAGAACGATATAAATAGAGCTGTTAAATCACAGCAATCCATTTCCCAAAACCCTCGAAGTACGAAAGAATCGAATGTTACGTTGAGCTCTTCAGGAGTTACGAAAACGACGATTAATAATGCGAGTATCTCCATTGAATCTTCTGAAGAGTCTATTGATGTTACACATCAGTTAGCTTCTACAGAGGAGAATCAATCAAACAAATATTGGGAAATATTAAACTCACGATCATTAGAGGCCCTGTCAACCTCATACGATGATAATTTACAGTTGTTCCAGTCGATTTCCATACCTCAAGAGTCCCGTTTCAAGAACCGAAAATGGGCTTTTGGGGTGGGATACGACCAAAATCAAACAGCTTTGAATTACCGTATTGCAGAGAACTACCAGGCCTACGTACATAAAAATTATCTAAATCGAATGATCGAAGGAGAGATGTCTTTATCTGCTCCGCAAATACAAGCTCATTTATCTTATGATATTTCCAGAAGATGGGCGGTATGTATGGGTATAGGATTTACACAAACAAAAACATCTCAAAACTTTAACTTCAGAGATAGCATACCAGTGAGTGTTGCACAAGGAGAGGTGGCAGACGCTTTCGGTAACTATCCTATCTTTGGTTACCTTGGGCTAGGCCAACAAGTTGATTATTCAGGTATACAAACGATTTCTATGTTAAGTGTTCCTGTTGGGATGTCATACAGAATGCCAATCAATAAAGAATGGGCATTAAACTCTGAGGCTATATTGGCCCTTAATTCACTCTCCGCCACCCAAGGTAAAACGCTTAATTATCACGACCTCAGCCTGATGGAAGTAGATCATTCTAAATTGCGCTCTTCTGTATGGTCAGCGCGATTAGGAATAGGATTGGATTATCGAGTTTCTCGCTGGGAATACGTAGGTATGAGATGTAATACTCAAGGGGTATTAAATCCATTATTTAAAGAAAATTCGGCCATTGAAAACAGGCCATGGTCAGTTGGGATGTCTATTTTTTACAATATTAAGTTGTTCTAAGTGAAGCGATTATCCTACATATCGACTACTTTTGATACAATGCTGAAATGGATTGCATATATCGGTTGTATTCTTTTGATCTTCGGGTCTAAGGCTCAAGTGCTTGAACCATTGGGTACGGGTCTTCCTGGAAGAGTGGTAGCCTCATATGCAACGGATGATTTTTACTTCGCACTTTACGAAAATACAGAAACAATCGAGGCAAACGATTACGCTTTAGCCAAATGGGATGGTGTAGCATGGACTACCTTTCCAGGTTTATATACTCCGGCCCCAATTGTACCAACAGAAGGGGAATATAATTTTCACTCTATTGCGTATTATAAAGGTGAAATATATGTAGGTGCCTACATAGCAAACGCGAAGAAGGACGCCGAAATCCCAGTAACACATCTATACAGATGGTCAGAACAATTCAATCAATGGATGCCAGAAACAGGTGTGGTTGACACCAGGAATAATGGTATCGTGACCATGACGGTATTTGATGGGAAACTGATCGTCGCTGGTAAGTTTCAGTCGGTGGTTAATGGACAAAATGTACAAAACATCGCGGCCTTCGATGGAAATGAGTGGTCTTACCTAGGAACCAACGACCTAGATCAAGGTGCGAACGGTATCATTCGTTCGTTGATGGTAGTGGGTGACCGATTGTACATGGCAGGAGATTTTGATCGTTTTGCGGGTGATTTGACCGGTAATATAGCCTATTACACAGCCTCAAATGGAGGATGGGGTGGTTTAGGATCGCCCTTTAATGATGAAGTATTAGAATTAGCCGCCTACGGCAGTCAACTGGCAGCATTGGGTAAAGATGCAAACGGAGGGAATGAAGTAAGAACCTTTGATGTAAATTGGAGTAACCCGTTGGATTTCGCCAACTTCTCAGTGGCAAAGCCCAATACAATTGCCGGATTATCGGACTACTTATTAATCGGAGGCGAGTTCGTTAAAGATGCCAGCGGTACGTCTTTAATTCGTTACGAGAACAAAGAGTTACTATTTACTGGGAATAAATTATCAGGGTCATTTAAATTAGGACAAAGAGGAGAAGGCGCATTTGTATGGGGTGATTTCGCTGAATTAAATACCGATATCTCTTACTTCTCTGGACTTAAGTATGCTTCAGGTTGCTTGAATGGTGATTTGTTTATGGATGTGAACAATAACTGTATTAAAGACGACGGAGAAATTGGTATACCCGAGAGTATTGTGAGAATCACGAATAAACAAAACGGGGAATCTAATTTTGCAGTAACAGATGCCAACGGTCATTTTACCATTGGTTTATCAGAAGGTGATTACGCGATTGAATTTATTTCTAAGCGACACATGACCAATATGTGTCAATCGAATTACGCCACTCAGATTCGTAATGGAAGATATTCTTATGTTTCATTGGGGCAATACATGGAGGAAGATTTGCAAGACCTGGAAGTTAGGGTATTGCCGATTTATCCAAATGAGCTAAAACCAGGGGATACTATTGAAGGCATTGTTAAAGTTCAGAATAATGGATCTCAAACATTAGATAAAGGAACCATTCATGTGAATCACGATTTGCCTCTCGCTAATTTTTACAGTGTTCCAAGCGCAGACGATTACAACGGAATTCAAGCCGTATACACATTAAATGATTTGAAACCTTTCGAACAGCGCTACATTAAGATACAATTTTTGATGCCATTCCAGGCAACAGAAAAGGACGAATATTTGGTAACGGCTAAAACAGGTAGTCTGTTATTTGAATCGGATAAAACAACTTCCGATAATACATCCAATATGAAATTATCTATTGGGAAACGTGGAAATTCTGAGCAGTCCGTAGAAAAATCTAGTGATTTTGGAGTCGAGATTCCCCAGGATAAAAAGACGTGGACCTATACGGTGAATTTCAAAAATATGGGGGAATCAACCGTGAACAAGGCGGTGGTCATTGATACGCTTTCTGATAAGTTACCTCTTCGACGAGTAGTATTAGAGTCATTCTACCCAACGAATGCTAAATACTCAATTCAACAAGGTAGGATTTTGGTGGTAACGTTTGATCCGGCTAATCTAAAGTCAACAGAAGCGAGTCCTGTAAAATCTCGTGGGTGGGTTCAATATTCATTAGACTTGTACGATCAGTTGAACGTGAATACGACGGTAGATAACATC
>JAYYCN010000043.1:0-13383 GCA_036161795.1 Bacteroidota bacterium | reverse complement strand
TTTCGTACATTTAAACTCATCCCCACGCTGTGCAAGACGAAGTCCAATTTACCACCTAATTTATCCATGCTATCTGATACGAGCGTTTCTAAATCCTCCATTTTCGTAACATCAGCATAAATGAGCGGTGCGTTCAATTTCTCCGCGAGTTCTGCAGTTTGACCTACCCGCGCCGATACTGGGGCATTTGTCAAAACAATTTCAGCTCCCTCCTTTGCACACAACTCTGCTACCTTCCAAGCAATAGAAGCCTCATTCAAAGCCCCGAAAACGATTCCTTTTTTACCTTTTAGTATAGACATAAATAAAATTCTCTGGTAACAAAAATACAAAATCAAGTTGAAGGAAGGGAAGGATAATCCACCGTGGTTTTATTTTACTGCACTGATTGTTTTATCTTTACGAAAATGAAAACCATGAAACAGCGCATTACACTCGCATTCACCCTGCTCATTTCAACCGTTTCTTTCGGTCAAATTCAATCTGTTCCTGGAAACATAAATGGCAAAATTTATAAGATGTCTTTTTCCAGACCTCAACATCAAAAATTAAACAAACGAAGTGCAAGCAATCCAACTTATTGCGGTCAAGATACCGTTGCATTCACTGACTTAGCCTCAACAGGTTATGGTCAAATCAGTGTGGGTAATGGTCAAGCAACGGGTCAATTCTTTGGAGTAAATCAAGAAATCACCGTATCAGGCTTTCGATTTTATGCTTACACCCCTTGGGATACCAACGCAAAAGTCACCTCTCGGGATGTATGGTGCAAAATTTACGAAGCCAATAAAGACTCTCTACCCACAGGAGCTGCGATTGATTCAGTAAAAGTAACATTGGATACCATTACCGGCGTATTGACTTTTGCTCGACTCACAAAGGATGCAGTATTCAATAAACCAATTAAAATAAGTAAACCTTACGTTCTTACTTTGGAATGTTCTAATACCAATATTATTCCCTTAACCCTTTGTAATTCATACGCCAACCGCGACGGAGAAGGGAGAAATTTATCGACCGTAAAAGTTGGGGGAAGATGGTTACGAAGTCTTTCATTAAATATTGGAGGAGTAACGTTCGATGCTCACTTCCAATTCTTACCCTTTGTAAGCTATAATTTTGGAACTGACTTTTCTTTGACGAATTGCTATCCATTACCTCAACAATTCACGTTTGATAATAACACGGAGAATAACGTAAGTGGAACTGAGTTTTACAATAGTTATATGTATTACGCTTCCGCCGGTTTTGACGATTTATGTCATACTTGGACCTACGAAAATTCAATAATTGATAAAGAAATCACCGATGGTTCTCATCAGCCATCTACGAAGAAAAATTTCGCTGTAAAGCTAACTTCATATACAGTTCCATACTCTTTAAGCCTAGCGTTCTGTTATGATTCAACAGAAAAGACCATGTACTATAAGCCTGGTAATCCTCAACTATCCTCAACAAGTAACGGGTGTCTTGGTGATAGTTTAAATTTAGTAGTTACTACAAGCGTATTTAATACTAAATGGTTTAATAATGTCACGGATACTGTACCCTTTAATACAGGGCTTAGTTACACCATCAACAACGTATCCAAAGCCGATACATTCTATTTGAGAAATGAAAATGGAATATGTAATTCTCAAAACTATAAGGTTGTCACTACTGCTAACGAAAAACCAAAAACTTTAACCGTAACGAATGACTCCGTTTGTAACAACGCGAGTGCGAACTTAAAAGCATCAACAGACAAAGGAAATGTAATGTGGTATCGATCAGCAGTGGGCGGTACCGCTGTCTTTACTGGAAATGTATACAGCACAAATATACTAACAGCAGATACCACCTTTTACGCTGAGGCAAATAATCAGGGTTGTCTTTTAACCTCAGGAAGAAAAGCGGTAAAGGCTTTTGTAAACGCTGATTTTGCCCCATCAAAACCAACTGGAGCAAAGGATACATCCGTTTGTTTAGAATCCAGCAACGTTCAACTACAATTAACCGCTTATAGTTCAACCTCTGCCGATGTACGATGGTTTAATGTGGCAACAGGTGGAACACCATTAACTACGGGTACTTCATTGAATGTCAACGTTTCTTCTAGAGGAGAGCAAAACTTTTACGTTGAAACATGGGATGGTCGTTGCGGATCCGGAAGGATTCCCGTTAAAGTAGTTTCTTCAGAGGTTCCAACTACATTTGCTAAAGTGGGTGACGAAATCTGTGAGAATGACTCAGCAGATATAGCAGCTGCCGCAAGCTGGGGTGGTGTGCAATGGTTCTATACCAAATCCGACGTTAATCCATTCTCAACAAATAAATTCGTTCGTATTGGAGGCCTAAAAGAGGAGAAATCATATGTTTATTTCAAAACGTATGAAAACCAGTGTATCAACGAGGATTTTGATAGTATTGAGGTAATCGTGAATAAAACTCCAACAGCTAATATCCTATCCGATTTAGAAGTTTGTAAAGGTGGACAGTTATTGCTTGAACTAGATTTATCTAGTGGTGAAATAGATTGGTTTGATTCAGAATCCTCTACATCCCCGGTTTCTAAAGGGATGACCTACAACCTCGGTGAAGTTTTTTCGAATACTACCATGTGGTACGAAACAATACTTAATGGTTGTCGTTCAGATAGAAAAAGCATTACTGTCAAGTCATTAGATAAACCGGTAGCTGGGTTTGAATGGGAGTTATTATTCCCTAAAAAGGTAGTATGCACTCCATTTAATACAAATAATATGGATATTCTTTGGGAATTTGGAGATGGGAATATATCAACCGATAATATAGGAGAAAACGTTTATGAGAATGAGGGTACCTACACAGTTAAAATGCTCGCAACTAGTACTATATCTGGGTGTCAAGATAGTATGACCGCTAAGGTAATCGTTCAGCATAATGATGTGAATCATTTAAATCCCACGATGATTGCATATCCTAATCCATTGAAAATTGGACAATGGTTACAAATTGAAGGTTTAGATCATATCAAATCCATCACATGGACGGATTTAAGCGGTAGAATAATTGGGCATATTGTAAACAACAATAACAATAAATTCCAAAGTCCTGAAGTTGAAGGACTCTATATAATCAAAGTAAACACCGATTCAGGACAACAGATCCTGAAAATTCAAGTCCAGAATTAATTTAAACGGCCTTCGGGCCGTTTTTTATTCGTTTACTTCTCTGAAACCCATGGCCATGAAATTAAATGCCATGACCAATACCATTATAGCTAAACCCGGAATAACAGCTAAATAAGCCTGTCCCAAGACTAAAAATCCTAAGTTCTCTTTAACCATAATTCCCCAACTAGGTATGGGTGGTGAAACACCGAGGCCCAAAAAACCTAAACCTGCTTCCAAGAGAATGGCAGACGCAAAATTGGTGGTTGCTAACACAGATAGTGAACCTGTTAGATTAGGTAATATGTGCTTGAACATAATGCGGCCATTTGAGAACCCTGTTATACGAGCTGAAAGAATGAATTCTTGATTCTTAATTTGTAACGTTTGACCTCGTACCACACGTGCCACTTCTACCCATGTACTCAGGCCAGTCGCTAATAATACCTGGTAATAACCTTTTCCAAAAACAACACTCAAACCTAATGCAAGTAATAAGGTTGGAACGGACCAAAATACAGTAATCAGCCAGCTCAAAAACTGATCAATCCACCCTCCATAATAACCCGCCAATAAACCAACCGTTACCCCAATAATTAGCGATAAAATCATAGCGAGGAAACCAATGCTCAATGAAATTCTCGCCCCTATAATTAATCGACTCAGAATATCTCTTCCGAAACCATCTGTACCCAAAATAAATGTTTTTTCTTGGGGAATTGAGGTTGAAAAGTAACTCGACTCGTATTCAACATCTGTTCTTGTTTTCAGGTGCTTGAGTTTTACTTTTTTACCTACCGACCTAAAGGAGCCTGGTACGATACTAAAACGTTCAACTGCTACTTCCCTACCTGTGAAATGATCCCAGAACGAAGTGCCACGCTTCTCGGTAACGTCCAAGTATAAAACCTTAGAGCCCGGAGAAAAATTTGCCCACTCAGGCATAATATGATTGGCGTTTTTGGTTTTATCCGGCGTAATGAGGTACCCGAGTATAGCTAAAAGAATAAATACACCACTGAGTAGAAACCCAATCTTAAAAAAGTTATTCCTTAATAGCCTTTTCACTGTTTAGCTGCTTCGTTGTTTTAAGGTCAAATGCCACTATGATTGCGGTAAATGCCCATAAAGGAACCGCCAATTTATCGTATTGACTATAATTATTCAATACCGCATGTGCATGATAGGCTACTAAACCCAAAAAAACAATATATGTGGTCAATCTAACTTTTAAGTTTGGATTATTATAAACGATACGAAATGCACTGGACAAAGTGGTAAGTACAATAGAAAGCCATAGGATTGCACCAGGAATACCCATCTCGCTCATAGCCGAAAAATATTCACTGTGGGCATCACCTAAATCTCCTGAATGGGTGCTAATCAATGTCAACTCACTGCTTTTTTGAAAAGGTGCGTATTGAAAAACGTAAGTTCCCGGTCCAAATCCAAAAATGGGGCGTTCTTGAACCATCCGGCTCGCACATTTCCATCGATTGATTCGTTCTAGATTACTAGGGTCAGTGGAAATATTACTCACTGACTTTACATGACCCTCAAGTTCATCACTACTCCCCTGTTTGTTTGCTTCTAATGCATACTGTATGTCATGTTGCTTAATTACAGCCACAGTAGCAACCGTTAAAAAGGCTACAAATATCCAATAAAATGGAATTTTTAAACGTGTAAATAGCCAAGCCCCTGCCGCCACAAATAGGCTCAACCAAGTTGCTCGTGTAAAGCTCACTACAATGGCAAATACCAAGATCCCAAAAACCAATAAAAGGACTGGGCTTACCCCAAGCGGAAATCGAAATTGACGCACATAGAATGTATAAATGAGCAGGGTAAAAAAACCATATGCTATGGCTGCAGCATACATCCCATGATCAGGAAAAAATGGCCATGAAATACCATAACTAGCCGAACGGGAAAATCCATATTGAGCATGCATGATCAAGGTATATGTCACCATAATCATGGTACAAACCATAAACACTTTGAGATAGAAATGTATACGTTGATAGTTACTGAAAATATGAAGACCAAAATAGAAAAATAAAATGATGTACCAGGTGCGCGCTAAAGCAAACTTTGCACTCACCACCGGCATGCTTGAAAATAAAGAACTTACCCACAACCAAACTAGATATAGACTTACCGATAAAATAACTGGATGCTTTAATAAATGTAAAGAGAATGGCTTTTCCTTTATCCAATGTAGACCCATTAAAACAAAGAGTAAAATATACATTGGCTCTGTTGGCAAGGAAAGTCCAAATCCACCGCCAAGGTCTTCAACATTGATGGACAAGGGGGCTAACGCGCCAAAGAACAGCAATGTTTCCTCGGTGTAAAGGATAGCGGCAATAACCGATAGCATACCCAATGGTATACTTACTGCCCAATAACCATAATCTAAGCTTGCCCAACCGATCACAGCAACAGTAAAAATTAAAGTGAGAATCAGACCCACTTTCTTACTGTTGTTTAGATGGCTGAATGTTAGCTGCAAAAGACTTTGCCTATTTCTTCTTTGAGAATAATTCAATCAAGATGAGTACCACAGACGTTGCCAAAAAGGTACTTACCAATGAAAGCAAAAGGATAAAGGTTCGTTTTGGCCAAAATTTAATCTCTGGAACGGTGGCTTCTTCTACAGTGAATTTGTGAGATAGACGCTCTCCCACATCAACTTGGCGTTTTTCAAATTGAGTGATTAAGTTACTTTCCTTTTCTTCTTCCAATTTAATTAATTCATTGAGCGCAATAAAATCACCTCCATGCGCAACCAGTTGCTTACGCTCTTCTAGGAGTTGACTTAACTGCCCGGTCCGTGAACTTTGCGCTTTGTATATTTCTTCCGCTAGGGCACGAGATTGTTCTTCATAGTTGGTAATTCCCTTTGTTCCTAGATCCCGCAAATTATTTTTAATATCCTCTATTTTACGTTGCTTCTCCTCCAATGCTCTACGAACAATTTCAAGCGCGGGTTTTGCTACCTGATTCTGAATCTCTGTTTTTACGGAATCATATAGCTGGGCGATACCATTTGCTAGGTCAGCGGCCATTTTAGGGTCCTCATCAAGAACTTCAATTTTGATACTCAAATAACGCGTCCTTTCGAAGTTGAAATTCTCTTGAATTTTATTATCCAACGCGTATTGTGGAAACTGCTCTGTTTTCGTATCGATCCCGTAATGCTTCATGAGATTGAAATTTCTTACCAATCTTCCAATCAGCTTACCCGACTGTATGATTTGTAGGGCTTTTTCAGCTTCAATCTCCTCACCAAACTCCAATGGATCTTGTTGCCTTTGGTTTAGTTCGGTTAACAATGCATTTGAAATGGAGTTGTTCTTCGTTGGGTAAAAAATATGCTGTGCCTTATACTTTGGTTTAGTGATAGATGGATGCGTTACCACGATAGAGATAATAGCAGCAAATACGCAACTGATGATAAACACTTTTCTCCAACGCCAAAAGAAATTAATAATGCTAGCCAGAGTAATGGGCTTTACATCTTGTTCGTTGATAAGGTTTATTTCTGGCGTGGAATTGGATTTATCCGTCATAAAAATGTAATTGGTCTTCAAAGATATTTAAACGACCCCTTACGATTACTTATTTCTTAGAAAATATTGAGTTTATCCACAAAAAACTCAAATTACAAATCAAAAAATCTCAAAGCTAAATCGATTTCGGCTCCGTCTCTGTCGTCGTTATCTTCAGCCATGTACACGTGTTCAACCCTGAAACCTTGACGGTTTAAGGTCTGTACAATGGGTTTCGCATACGGTGTATTTAGTTTTAGATTTACCCTAAATCTTCGGTTTTCTGTCTGAGTCACCATTAACCCAACAATTTTTGCTCCATTCTCTTCAACCCATCGAGAAATGGTTGCTGGAGAGAAATCTCTTTCATCACTCTCAATCATAATAACTGCTCCTTGTCCTCGGTAAGTCAACGATTGACCAATTAATTTATTAAGTTCTTTTTGCTCAATAATGCCTGAATACAAGCCCTCGTGGTTGACCACTGCAATAATTCCAAGCTCATTAGCTGCCAAAATCGGAATCATCTCAAACAGATGTTGATTTTCTGATGCCACCGGAGTGTGCGGATTCAAAGGGATTACCTCAGATAATAATTGATCCCTGTCTAAAACAGCCGATAAGGTTTCTAATCTACCGTAATTAACAACACGCTTTGATTCAACAATTGGAAGTTCACTAATGCCTTCTGTCACTAGGTAATCAATCGCCGTTTCGACGGTATCATTGGACCTTAATGGGTTAAGTCGTTCAGTGATTAGTTCCTTGGCAATCATATTAATACCAAATATAGGGGATTATAATAGGTTCACCATTTGTGGGTCTCTTCGTTGAACCAAGTTCCTTGTAATTTCATCGTTCGTTCGATCAAATCTCTTGCACAACCTTGTCCTCCGTTAACCTCACTAATAAACATAGCTACATCAATTACATCAGAGCAAGCATCGTTTGGTGCACATGACAAACCCACTTCATTCATTACAGGGATATCCGGTAAATCATCACCCATATATGCCACTTGATCGGGGGATATATTCGCTTTTTTACAAAAATCGCGGAACGCTTCCATTTTATGACCCTGACCCAAATAAATATGTGGAACACCCAACCCTTCAAATCGTTTTCTCACTCCCTCTGATTTGCCTCCTGAGATAATACCCACAACGTATCCAGATTTTACTGCATGTTGGACAGCAAAACCGTCTTTGATACTCACGGACCTTAACATATGGCCGTCTTCCGTTACCAACACTTGTCCAGGAGTCATCACACCATCTACATCAAAAACGAAGGCCTTTATCTCTTTAAATTTCGGAATTAGATTTGCCATATCAGATATTTACCAACCCAAAACCCAAGCGAAAATAAGCGGAACCACAATTGTAGCATCACTTTCAACAATAAACTTGGGCGTATTAATATCTAGCTTTCCCCAAGTGATTTTTTCATTTGGTACAGCTCCAGAGTAGCTACCGTAACTTGTGGTGCTATCCGATATTTGACAGAAATAGGACCAATAAGGAGTGTTCTCCATTGCCATATCCTGATACAACATAGGAACCACACAAATAGGAAAATCTCCGGCTATTCCTCCACCAATTTGAAAAAATCCAACACCCTTCCCCTGACTATTATTTACATACCAATCAGAGAGATAAGCCATATACTCAATTCCACTTTTCATGGTAGAAGCCTTGAGCTCATTTTTGATCACATAGCTTGTGAAGATGTTACCCATTGTTGAATCTTCCCATCCCGGAACCACGATTGGAATATTTTTTTCGGCAGCTGCTAACATCCACGAGTTTTTAGGATCAATCTCATAGTACTGCTCCAATTCACCACTCAGTAATATCTGATACATATACTCATGCGGAAAATATCGATCGCCTGCATCTTCGGCTTTTTTCCAAATTCCATAAATATGCTTTTGTAATCTACGGAAAGCTTCTTCTTCCGGGATACAAGTATCGGTTACTCGGTTGTAATGGTTCTCTAATAAATCCCATTCATCCTGCGGGCTTAAGTCTCTGTAATCGGGTACTCGTTTATAATGATTATGCGCCACCAGATTCATGATATCTTCCTCAAGGTTAGCGCCTGTGCAACTAATAATGGCGACTTTATCTTGTCGGATCATTTCAGCAAAACTTTTACCTAACTCAGCCGTACTCATCGCTCCAGCCAATGTGACCATCATCTTACCACCTTCCAATAAGTGGGTTTCGTAGCCTTTTGCTGCATCCACCAATGCCGCTGCATTAAAGTGCTTGTAATGTTCCTCGACAAATTGAGAAATAGGACCATTCATAGAAACAAAGGTACACGCAAAAAATAATCTGTACTCTATGAAAAATTATCCCTCTCCAAGAAATGGGATACGCTTGAAGTTACGACGTTTTTTTGGCATAAGAGCTACTTTTTCCTGAATGTAATTAAGCGCTTCATCCATATCATCTGTTAACAAAAATAACTCCTTATCTTCAGGTGAAATGGGACCAGCACTTTCCATTATTTCGGACTGTTGCAATAAACCGCTCCAATAATCCTTACCCATTAGTACTACTGGAAACCATGGCATTTTTTGAGTCTGAATAAGGGTTAAAGCCTCAAACAGTTCATCTAAGGTTCCAAAGCCGCCAGGGTAAACCACAAACCCGAAAGAGTATTTAAATAAGAGCACCTTGCGGACAAAGAAATATCGTATGTCAACCCACGTATTTAAATAGGGATTCGGCTTTTGCTCAAAGGGTAATTCAATATTCACTCCAACACTCTTTCCTCCTGCTTCTCGCGCTCCTTGATTGGCAGCCTGCATAATGCCAGGTCCACCACCTGTGAGAATCGTAAATCCGAATTCACTAATCTTTGCCGCCATCAACTTCGCTTCCTTATAATGAGGATGCGTTTCTTTATATCGGGCTGAACCAAATATGCTCATACAGGGACCTACAAAGTGGAGCTTTCTAAATCCTTTTAAGAATTCAAACAATACCCGGAACGCAAAAAACAATTCAGTGAATCGATTGTGAGGGCCTTCTAACAACTCAATATTCGCTAGTTTTCTTCTATTCATGATTGGGTAAATACATTTTCAATAGTAACAAAAAAACCCTCCAATAAGGAGGGTTTCTATATTTAATGGTAATTATATTTTAGTTAAAAATCTCAGTTTTCGCAAAGTAGAAACTACCTTCAATTACCGCATTTTCATCACTATCGGAACCGTGAATCGCGTTGGCATCAATACTCTTTGCATATAGATTACGGATGGTTCCTTCAGCTGCCTCTTGTGGGTTTGTTGCACCAATAAGCGTTCTGAAGTCTGCAACTGCGTTGTCTTTCTCAAGAATCGCAGCGTAAATAGGTCCGCTCGTCATAAAAGAAACCAATTCTCCATAAAATGGCCGCTCCTTATGAACTTCATAGAAAGCTCCAGCTTGTTGCTCGGTTAGGTGAATGTATTTCATTGCTACCACCTTGAAACCTGCACCAATAATGTGATCCAAAATTTTTCCAGCATGACCGTTCCTAACAGCATCTGGCTTAATCATTGTAAAAGTTCTGTTGCTCATATTTTCGTGCGCGAAATAAGTACATAATCTTGTTAATTCATTGATTTTCTGACTCAAATTAGCCCTTATAAGACTGAAGACATATTTATTCCGACAGGTCCATATTATTTACCATATTTGTTAAGTGTGTTTCTCATACTCGGTTCATAGCAGTCAACAATCACTACCTTTTTCTTCGGATAATATCATTATTCCACAACCTGGTTTTTTCTTCTCTGGGTTTCAACATCCTAAGTTACCTATCTGCACAACAAGCGAAAATTGGGAAAATGCACAATGGGGACTCGTTCCTAGTTGGGTTTCAGACATACATGCTCAAAAGGAAATAATGAGTAAAACCCTTAATGCTCGAATTGAAAGTATCGAAGAAAAACCAACCTTCAAATCAGCCTGGGAAAAACGACCTTGCATTGTGGCTAGTTCAGGGTTTTTTGAGTGGAAACACGTGAACAAACAAAAAATCCCCCATTACATTTATAACCCAGGTCATCCATGGTTGTTCTTTGGCGGTATTTATGAAGACTTCAAAGACAAGTCAAGTAATACATGGTTAAGGAGTTACTCCATCATCACGACCAAGGCGAACAAATTGATGTCGGAAATTCACAACACCAAAGAACGTATGCCACTCATACTACCTCCGGAGTTACTTTCCACTTGGTTGCATTCGAACGCTTCTACTAGAGTGAAAATGAAGAATTCTATTTCGGAAGAGTTCCTCAAGGCCTATCCCGTAAGTTCAGCACTCAAATCAAATCGCACAAATAGAAATCAAGGTTGGGCTCTAAAAGAAGAAAAACCACCTGAAAATTGGACCCTCTTTTAGAAGGAATAATCCGTAATTTCGTTTCACTTATATACATGAAATTCATTCCAATGTGTGCCTTAACGGTTTTGATAACCATGGGTGCTTGCCAATCGAATAACTCTGAAGAGATTACCAAAACCAAAACAGCAGATACTACACAGATAGAAGCTGACACCATCACAAATAAGGAAGCCATAATAAAAGCGGAGATCAATGAACAACTGAACAGTTTCACTCAGATGCTTTCTGGCGAACCCACAGCGTACAAATCTGATTTGTCAAATCGCGATATTTGGTTGAATTACAGCAACAGCACAAGCGCTAAATGGAACAAACTTCAGTCAAAAATTGCTTTACCAATTGAACAATGGGTTAATACAAAAGGATACAATCAAAAACATCCGAACCGCACGCTATTATATCCCTTTGCTGGGGGTGACTATTTTTACGCCCACTTATTCTTTCCAAACGTAGATACCATTATTATGGTCGGTCTAGAACCGCCTGGTTATCTTTTTGATCCTCAAAATGTCTCCTCTGAAGAATTGAGCACTTACCTCTATGATCTGGAAAGATCATTATTCTTCCCCCATAAACTAGGTTTTTTCAGAACCAAAAGTATGGCCGTAGATTTTAAAAAAGGTCTACTCAATGGAACGCTACATACGTGTCTATATTACCTGTCAAAATTTGGTAATCAGATCCATTACATCAAAGCCATAGACTTTGATGAAAATGGTGATTTCAGTAATGAAATAGATATCTCCAATGAAAAACATGGAAGAAAAGGGTACAGAATCGGATACTCCATCCCTACCGATAAGCAGGTAAAGGAACTTGTTTACTTCGCTGAAAATTTAGCCAATAGTGGCGTCTACAGAAACGGTCCAAATGGCAAAAGAACAATCATCCCAGCTGCTAAGTATTTCGAAAAACACAAAGGCTCTTCTGCCTTTTTCAAAGCGGCCACCTATTTGATGCATAAGAGTTATTTTTCTTGGATACGCAATACATGCCAAAATAGCTGTAATATCATCTTACAAGACGACAGTGGAATGAAGTTAAAAAGCTTGAAAGAAGCTGGATATAATGTGGAATTATTAGGAGAATACACTCGGACGATCCCACTATTCAGTAATCGATTTCAAGAAGATTTAAAGGAAGCCTATCAATCTGCACAACCTGAAAGACTGCCATTTAACATCGGTTACAACGCACAATACGGAGAGTGTAATCTACAACTTGCAACGAAATGAAAACGCAATATTTCACCGAACTAAAATTTCAAGTCAATGACATTCATCCAGAAAATGATGAAATTGTTATTGCATTACTCGGTGATTATCCATTTGACACATTCCAAACTGATGAAGGGGTGGTATCGGCATACGGACCAAACGATTCGTTCGATGATAACTTGATAAATGAGATTGCGGCACTATTACAACCCTACGGAGTAGTTATGCAATGGACTCAGATAAAGAAAGAGAACTGGAATAAATTATGGGAAGAGAATTATTTTGAACCCATAGCCATTGGCGATTTCTATGTGAGAGCACCTTTTCATCCACCTGCTCCTGAAAATAAAAAAGCAATCGAGATTGTTCCCAAAATGAGCTTTGGAACTGGCCATCACGCCACGACAAAAACAGTTTTAGAATGCATGCAATTGGCAAAAACGAGATTCGATAAGGCCAGTGTGTTGGATATGGGAACAGGGAGTGGAATTCTTGCTATTGCCTCTGAATTTCTGGGTGCGAACGCTATTTGGGGTATAGAAATTGACGATTGGGTGGTGGAGAACGCATTGGAAAATGTAAAGATCAACGGGTGTCAAAAAACTCAAATTACCGAAGGAACTTCCGATCTTATTTCAGAAGAAAAGGACAAATATGATGTTATTTTAGCCAATATTCACCGGGAAGTACTAATCGCCGATTTGCCCCGATACGCAAAGGCATTAAAAGAAACCGGAAGCATATTCTTAAGCGGCATTCAGAAAAATGATATCAACACCATCGATAAATCTGCAGGTAGTTTAGGGCTAAAAAAAGAATTGGAAAAATCCCAAGACGGTTGGTTCGTCTTAGTATATGTAAAGGGTCATAACTAAATTCGAATAAAGTAGTCGCGTTTTGACAGGGAAAATAAAATTACTAACCGATGCTGTTGCTAATCAGATTGCCGCTGGTGAAGTAGTTCAACGCCCTGCAAGCATTGTTAAGGAGTTACTTGAAAATTCACTTGATGCGGGCGCAACACATATCAAGCTTCTGATCAAAGACGGAGGAAGCACCCTAGTACAAGTCATCGAT
>JAYYCN010000042.1:0-2765 GCA_036161795.1 Bacteroidota bacterium | reverse complement strand
GGATAGTTCGAAAGTTATTGAAGGTGGGATTGGCTGCCACCCTAGCGGGATGCTTTTTTGGGAAAAGTAAAACTGTAGATTCACAAACCATTCAAAAAGCGAAACCTATGAAACCATTTTATTCAATCAAAATCAATTCCTTGGAGGGAAAACAAATTAACCTTGAAGATTATAAAGGGAAAAAAATATTGGTCGTAAATACAGCAAGCGAGTGTGGATTTACACCACAATACGAAGAATTACAAAAGCTTCATGAAGCCTATGGAGAAAAAGTAGTAATCATTGGAACCCCCTGTAATCAATTTGGCGGTCAAGAACCGGGAGATGCGAGTAGCATTAAAAACTTTTGTCAAAAAAATTATGGCGTGAGTTTTCTAATGACTGAAAAGCTAAATGTGAAAGGCAGCAATCAACACGCACTTTATAAGTGGCTCACTAGGAAATCTATTAATGGCGTATTGGATAGTGAAGTTGGTTGGAATTTCAATAAATTCTTGATTAATGAGGAAGGAAGCATATTGGCATACTTCCCTTCGACTACTGATCCTATGTCTAGTAACATTACCTCCTTAATAGAAAAATAATCTACGTAAATATCAAAATAACAAGGGGCTTTGAAAAAAGCCCCTTGTTATTTTGGGTGAAGTAGCCACTATGGGTTATTTTCGCGATGGAATTCAGCCATGAGCATATTTGTAAATAAAGAATCTCGTGTGGTTGTTCAGGGTTTCACTGGAAACGAAGGAACATTCCACGCAACACAGATGATTGAATATGGCACTCACGTGGTGGGTGGTGTAACACCAGGAAAGGGAGGTAGTAAACACCTTGACCGTCCTGTTTTTAACACCGTAAATGACGCGGTAAATGACGAAGGTGCGAATGTAAGTATCATCTTTGTTCCACCTGCATTCGCGGCAGACGCAATCATGGAAGCGGCTGATGCCGGTGTAGGTGTTATCGTAGCCATCACCGAAGGTATTCCAACAAAAGACATGGTAACGGTGAAAAACTACCTAAAAGGAAAGAACAGCCGTTTAATTGGACCCAACTGCCCCGGTATAATTACACCAGAAGAAGCCAAAATTGGGATCATGCCTGGTTTCATCTTCAAAAAAGGAACAGTAGGAGTTGTATCTAAGTCTGGAACTCTTACTTATGAAGCCGTAGATCAGTTAACCAAAATGGGCTTAGGTCAATCTACTGCTATCGGCATTGGAGGTGATCCCATTATTGGTACACCTACAAAAGAAGCGGTTGAATTATTCATGAACGATCCAGAGACTGAAGGCATCGTTATGATCGGTGAAATCGGTGGAAACATGGAAGCTGAAGCAGCAAGATGGGTCAAAGAATATGGCACAAAGCCAGTCGTTGGTTTCATTGCTGGACAAACAGCGCCTCCTGGCCGTCGCATGGGTCATGCCGGAGCCATTGTCGGTGGAAAAGATGATACGGCTGCAGCTAAAATGGCAATCATGGCAGAATGCGGCATTCATGTAGTTGAAAGCCCAGCAGAAATCGGGCAACGCATGTACGACGTACTAAAATAAATTTCTAAATCACATCACTAAAAAAGGGGCTGCTTGAAGCCCCTTTTTTTATACGTTAATAGCTTAGAATAAAGCTGCTATCTTAGATCCACAAGTGTTATATTCTTATTTTTAGCAGCATCCCAAACAAATAAATTCTTCGCTAATGATTTATTCGGCACTTGGTCAGTAATATTAATGATAATATCCGTTCCGTTTTTATAGTGTTGAACTACACGCTGCAATTTCTTATTCTTAGCAAATTCTACTTTAATGTAGGAGAACTTAAACTTCTTAGGTCTTTTAGGAACTAAGGTAATGTGGTGCTTTGCATTTTTAAACCCATTATACGATGCTTTGAATCCTTTATTATAGATATTGAAAATATCTTCCGGGGACATATCATTGGTTTTTTTCTTGTATAGCTCCAAGGTAACTTCCTCGTCCAAGGGGTTATATGTCCAAATATGCTTACCGTCGCATTGGATGGTTTGATCTGCATAATCCAAATGGAACATGTTCACTTTCTTATTGCTTTTGATATAGAGTTTTCCCTTATTAGTAAATCCCTTACGAATGCCTGATTTTGTGGTTAGTGTAAAATCAGCGCTCAACGTTTTATACATCTTATACATTTGGCCAGATTCCTTTAAAATCTTACGGGCACGTATATCACTCTGGCTAAATACAGAAACCACGCTGGCTGCAAAGGCAATAAGTGCTATGCTATATTTTCTTCTCATTCTTTATTAGCGAATTTCCAATTAAATCAACAGATACCAAAATTTAGGGAGCCTAATCCCTGTTTTTTAGGGATGAATGACCGACTCACTACATTCTAGATAGGAAATCTTCCAATGCCATTTCATCGGGTAACTTTACCTGACGCGGTTTACTTCCTTGGCTGGGCCCAACAATACCTGCGTCTTCCAATTGATCCATTAATCGTCCAGCTCGGTTATATCCAATTTTCATCTTCCGTTGAATCATACTCGTACTACCCACCTGATTTTGAACCACAATTCTTGCTGCATCCTCAAATAATGCATCCCGATCATCGGAGTCTAACTCTCCACCCCAACCAGAGGATTCATCTTCATATTCAGGCAACAAATAGGCTGACGGGTATGCCCTTTGCTCACCGATGTAATCGCAAATCTCTTCTACCTCCGGGGTATCTACAAAAGGACATTGTAAACGGATCATTTCATTTCCGCCGTTGTAAAGCATGTC
>JAYYCN010000041.1:0-3999 GCA_036161795.1 Bacteroidota bacterium | reverse complement strand
GGTCGAATCGATCACAGTGACATAAGAGGCTGTAATTTACTGTTGTAGCTATTGATCTTCGGGTAATTCCAGCATACTCTCTCGTAATTCGATTTTCGGATTGATGAACTTTTCGAACGCCGTTATCAATGAAGGCAACAAGAGCAAATTCGCAGCCATTCCACCCATGATGGTCATTCCAGTTAACCAACCCAACGACTGCGTTCCTTGAAACTCCGAAAAAATGAATATCGCAAACCCAGAACAAACGGCCAGACCTGAATAAATCATACTATGTCCAACCTCATGTATGGCGTGCTTCAGTGCCAGATGCACGGGCTTTAAATTTTGAATAATCTCTCTTCTAAATGTGCCTACAAAATGAATGGTGGAATCTACGGTTATCCCAAACGATATGCTAAAGATCAGTATGGTTGACGGTTTGAGAGGAACACCAAAATAACCCATCATCCCAGCAGTAAATACCAATGGTACAAAATTGGGTATGATGGCTATCAGTACCATTCGCCAGCTTGGAAATAAGAAGGTCATCGTCAAGGAAATAATCAATAGTGACCAGAACGTTGCTTTTAATAGGCTATCGTAAAGGAAGTCATTACCCTTCAAAAAAATAGGGGTTGTACCCGTTATCTTCACATTATATTCTTCGGGTGGAAATATATCCCTCGCCGTCTGTTGAATACCAGCATTTAAGCGAGCCATTTCCTCGGAGCCCACATCCTTCATCTGATAACTTATTCTAATCTGGGAATAAGTACTATCCACTAGACTTTTGAGCATACCTTGGCTGTGACCCTTTTCATTTGGAGGAAACTTCATTACCAAATCACCAAATGCCAAGGCAGAGGGTATGCGGTAATGTCGAGGGTCATTCGCATGAACCGCTTGATTGGCAGCTGATATTACTTCAATTAATGACATGGGTTTTGACAACTCTTCATTTTCGGATAACGCCCTTTGCAATCTTCGGCCTTTTGCTAACATTCCAACACCTGTGGCGGCACCCTCTTCGTAAGAGGTTACCAATATTTCATAGGGCATAGCTCCATGAAAATGCTCTTGAATGTACTCAAGGTCAGTATATGTTTTTGAATTATGGGGGATATCATCCACCATGAATGCCAATGGCTTTAAACGAATAAGAAAGACCAATCCCAAAATAGTAAACAATACGAACCAATAGAACACCCGGCGCCTGCGATTAGAAACAATCTGTTCCACCCTATTCAGTAAACCTGAAATCCGACGATTATTTAGGTGTTTGGTTTGCTTTAGGCTTGGGGGTTTCAAAAACGAGTAAAGTACGGGTAATCCTATGATATTTATAAAGAAAAGCAGGTTTATAGTAAGGAACGCTACTAAACCAAATTCCTCCAAAATAGAAGTCTGGGTGAAATAGAAAGTTCCAAAACCAACCGATGTTGTAAAGTTGATAAGGAAGTTTGCCACTCCCACATGGCTAATAATACGCATTAGCGCAATGGCCTTATTCCGATGTTTTCTATATTGTTCGTGATATTGATTGATGATATAAATAGTGTTTTGAACACCGACAACAACCAATAATGGAGGTAAAATACCCGATAGTACATTAAGTCGATATCCTAACATCCCGGTGATACCCAGCATGGTAATCACACCTATAGAGATAAAAAGTAGAGTGATTATTAAAGTGTTGATGCTTCGAAATAACAAGAGAATGAGCAAAGCCGTCACCAAAAAGGCGAGTGCTGTAAACAGCAAAATTTCATTTTTTACTGTGGTTCCATTGCGATACCTAACATATGGTAATCCCGATATATGCACTTCCCTGTTTGTCCTTTCACCAAAACGTTCTAATTCCTTATTGATATCAGTGATGAGTTCAATTTTCTTAGGGCTATCCATAACAGCCGGATCCAAGAAAACAACCAACATGGAAGCTCTCTGTTCCTGATCTAGTATGATGCCATTGTAAAATTTAATCTTTTTTAGTTCCTCCGCTACAGAATCTAATTCCAACTGAGTGTCAGGTAGCCTGGAAAAAATGGGATTCATCCTCAGATAATCCGAACTATCCAACTTGAAGGATTGTGCTGTTGGTATGCTTAATATATCGAGCACTCCATCAATCTTTTGAATCTTTTCTGCTGTATGAGCGAGTTCCGTAAAATTGGATAATTGAAAAAGATCTTTGGCGTCAAATGCACAAACCAGTTTATTGCCATCATCTCCAAATTTCTTCTTAAACTTCTGGTATGCCAACATGTCTGGATCGGAGTCGGGGACCAATTTTCTCATACTGTATTCCAACTCTACTTTCGTAGCGAAGTAGCCCATAACTCCTGTAAAAAGTAGAATTAAGGCAACGAAATACCAGCGCTTTTTAAGGATGAAGGTAGCGACTTGTTTCCAAAGCATTCGTTTACAAAGGTATGGGGTAAAAACAAAAATGGTCGCGTTTGCGACCATTTTTCACAACAACAATAACCAAACAATTATTCAGCTACAACCTCAAGGTTGACGGTTGCGCTGATGTCTTTGAATAGGTTCACAGTGGCAGGAAATGTACCCAACTCTTTAATATCGTCTGTAACAATCTTCCTTCTATCAACATCAAATCCCTTTTCTTTCAAGGCATTTGCAATTTGCAAAGTAGTGATGGATCCAAAAATTCTACCAGATGCTCCAGCTTTGGTTTTAATGGATACCGTAGTACCATTAACCTTCTCAGCCAACGCTCCTGCATCTTTCTTTAATTTGTCCATTTTGAACTCCCGCTGACGAACATCTTCCGCCAACATCTTCAATGCACCATCGGTAGCTAGCTTAGCTTTCCCTTGAGGAATCAAATAATTACGACCATAACCATTTTTCACCTCTACCACATCGTCTTTAAGACCAACGTGCTTGATGTCTTCTTTTAAAATTACTTTCATGATGCTTTCAATTTATTTTAGACCGTCTGCAACATATGGCAACAATGCTAAATGTCTAGCACGCTTGATAGCCACAGAAATTTTTCGTTGGTATTTCAAAGAAGTACCGGTGATACGACGTGGTAAAATTTTACCTTGCTCGTTTATGAATTTCAACAAGAAATCCTTGTCCTTGTAATCAATGTGCTTAATACCGTGCTTCTTGAAGCGGCAGTATTTTTTCTTTTGAAGAACTTGTGGAGTTTGGTTGAATATAAAACTATTATCTCTTGCCATGTCTTAGTCCTCCTGTTCGTTTTTTGTATCAGACTCTGCAGCTGCTGCTGCTTTGCGTTCTTTTGCCGTTTCTGCAGATGATTTGATTTCTCCGCTACGACGTTTTTGGTTGAATTCAATTGCCCACTTATCTAGTGAAGTTGTTAGGTAACGCATCACTCTCTCATCACGACGGAAAGCAAGCTCCCACTTCGTGATAAAATCCGTGTTTGCTTTGAACTCAAATAAATGATAAAAACCCGTTCCTTTTTTCTCAATGGGATAGGCTAGTTTGGTGAGACCCCAGTTTTCTTCGTGGACCATCTCCCCTCCATTTTCCGTGATCAACTCTCTGTAGCCAGCAACAGCATCTTTCATTTGTTGCTCAGAAAGTACGGGTGTCAAAATGATCACGGTTTCGTACTGTTTTTGATTCATTATTGTTAAACTTAAAATTCGGGTTGCAAATATAGCTCAAATCCTCCGGAAATTCAACGTAATCAGAAAAGTAAATTTATGGAACAGGATCATAACCCTGCCCGCCCCATGGATGACATTTAATGATACGTTTGAGGGTTAACCAAAAGCCCTTAAAAACGCCGTGTTTACGGAAAGCCTCAATACCATATTGAGAACAGGTTGGGGTAAACCTACATGTGGAAGGGAACAATGGCGAAATTGCACCTTGATAAAATCGAATCAACCAAACAAAGAGCCACTTCATTGTCTCAATTCAATTAGGAGTTTCTTATGAAGTTTGTAATACACCTTTTTGAGATCATCGTAACTCATTAGATGTTTACCCATATAAACGATACTCAAAGCC
>JAYYCN010000040.1:0-5035 GCA_036161795.1 Bacteroidota bacterium | reverse complement strand
AACATGGAAACTGTATTAGATACTTCAATCAGTGGAAAAACATTTTCATATTTAGCCATGTTTGATGCTTACGGTTCACCTGGTGACGATGTGAAGTATACGTTTACAGCAAAAGATGGAAATGGCGAGAGCACAACCAAAACAGTAACGCTCGCAGTGGTACCTGAGCAGGTAGGTTTAGACGGAATTGCAAACCAAAAAGTTTTCAATATCAATTCGCAAGGCCAACACATCGCTTTTGATTTAACCAAAGCCACTCCGATGCTCAATGGTACTGCACCTGCAGAACAAGACATCAAGGATGGTACGGCTGGTGGAGCCCAACAGTGGGGGAAGACATGGACATCTGGTAATGGAACAACATTTGTCAAAGTAACGTTGAATGATTACAATAATGCTTCCGACACTAAATACTTGTTCAACCTATATAAGGCTAACAAAGACCAAATGACCACTGAAATCGCTTTCGAAGAAGGTGAAGTGATCCTTGCACGCTCGGCTCAAGATGTGGAATTCAATATATTCATCATCAAAATCGATAAAGTTGTAGACCTTCCCGCAGTAGGCAACAACAACGATTATGTACAATTTGGATTCAAAGGTGTACTAGCAATCTAAATAAAGATTTATATTAAACGTAAAAACCCTCGACCATGTCGGGGGTTTTTCTTTATTTTGAAGTTTGAATAATGATGTCAACTCAAATCAATAAAATAGCTGTTTTTACCTCAGGTGGAGATGCTCCAGGAATGAATGCTTGCGTGCGAGCAACGGTTCGTACTTGTATCAATTATGGAATTAATGTCGCTGGTATTACTGGTGGATACGACGGAATGATTCATGATCGTATTTTTCCTATGGAAGCATCCTCCGTCGCAAATATCATTCAATACGGAGGTACAGTATTAAAATCTGCACGTTCCGAGGAATTTAGAACCACTAAAGGCAGAAAACAGGCATTCGA
The DNA here is from genome assembly GCA_036161795.1 of Bacteroidota bacterium. Classification (GTDB taxonomy): domain Bacteria; phylum Bacteroidota; class Bacteroidia; order NS11-12g; family UBA955; genus VMCP01. The sequence continues at coordinate 4,071 of JAYYCN010000040.1, read as the reverse complement.
TAATTTACAAAAACACGGCATTGATGCGCTAGTTGCAATTGGTGGAAATGGAACATACACAGGTGCTCTTAAATTTCAAGAGGAATTTAATATTCCTGTAATTGGTTGTCCTGGAACCATTGATAACGATCTCTCCGGAACCGATTATACCATTGGTTACGATACGGCAACCAATACAGCTGTTGATGCCATCGATAAAATTCGAGATACGGCAGATGCACACAACCGTGTTTTCTTCGTTGAAGTAATGGGTCGACATTCCGGTCATATTGCCCTAAATGCTGCATTAGCGGGAGGTGCCGAAGGAGTTTTTATCCCAGAAAAAAATGGAGAATTTGATAATATTCTGGAGTATCACAAAAACAAAACCCGTGAAAAACAGTTTTCGATTTTTGTAGTTGCGGAAGGTGAAGAAGACGGCCGTGCCTATGAACTTGCCAAAAAGTTTCAGAACCACTTCCCTGAGGCCGATACACGTGTAACAGTACTTGGGCATATTCAACGTGGAGGAAAGCCTAGCGCAAATGACCGTATTCTAGCTTCACGGTTAGGAGCACACGCTGTTAAGGGGTTAGTGGATGGAAAATTCGGTAATGCGGTTGGCGTAATTAATAACGAAATCGTCTTTACTCCATTCCAAGAAGCGATTTATGGAGAAAAATCGATTAACGAAAACTTGTGGATACTCAATGGTATTCTAACTAGATCATAGTCAATGCTTAAACACCTTAGCATTTCCAAATATGCTCTGATTAACCATCTTGAACTCGACTTTAGAGAGGGGTTGACTTCTATCACTGGTGAAACGGGTGCTGGAAAGAGTATTTTGTTGGGAGCTATTGGGCTGATACTTGGAGACAGAGCTGATACTTCCGTTGTTTCTGATGGCAGTAACAAATGTATCATTGAAGCTGAATTTGATGTGGTTAAATTGAACCTTTCCGAGTACTTTGCCGAGCACGATCTTGATTTTGATGATCTATGCACGGTTCGAAGAGAAGTAAATAACAATGGAAAAAGTCGCGCCTTTATTAACGATACACCCGTTACGCTCTCGGTTTTAAAGGAAATTGGTACCAAACTTGTTGAGATACAAACCCAGAATACTGGATTACTACTTTCAAGTACAAAACAACAAACCTCCATCATTGATGCATTGGTTGATTCAAAGATCATTGAAAGCTACAAAGCTGAATTTAATGAGCTTAAAAAGTTGAAGGCTGAATTCATTCTACTCAATGAAGAATTAGATGAAACGCTACAACGTAAAGATTATCTTCAATTTTTGGTTGAAGAAATCAACGAGTTAGATCCTGTAAATGGTGAAGAAATTGAAATTGAACAAGAAATTCAAAAACTAACACAATCTGAAGAAATTAAAACTTCCTTTTCGCAGGTCGCTGCTGGGTTAACCGAACAAGAAAATAATTTAAGCACTGCACTCTCCCAGCTTACCCAACTCATCAAGCCTCTTATTAATCTAGACTCTCGATTTAACGATGTTTATCATCGGCTACAATCAACACATATAGAGCTAGATGATATATCAAAGGAGTCATTAAGGATAGCAGATTTAACGGAACAAGATGAGGAAAGGTTAAGTATATTAAATCAACGATTTGATAGAGTCAATACCCTATTAAGAAAACACCGTCTAGAGGACACAAAATCATTGATTGACCTTAATGATAAAATGTCTGAAGAGCTACTAGGATTGGGGTCAAAAGACGATCGCATTGCTTACCTAAAAGAGCAAATTAAAATCCAACAAAAAAAATGCATCGAGTATGCGCGTAATTGGTCAAATGCTCGAAGAGATTCGGCTGAAATACTTAAGAGAAAGGCACTAGAAATCCTGCAATTACTGGGAATGGAAAATGCTCGAATTAAATTCGAATTGGACTTCAAAGAAGACAATTTAAAAACTGATGGAGCCGATAGCATTCGGCTGTTGTTTAGTGCAAATACAGGCATACCGGTTCAAGAAGTCTCAAACATCGCTTCAGGTGGAGAACTATCTCGGCTAAACTTTGCCTTTAGAAGTATCATTTCTAAATCCAATCAACTCCCTACTCTCATTTATGATGAAGCAGATACTGGAATTAGTGGAGAAGTGGCTGGTAAAATGGCTATTCAATTTAGAGAACTCGGAAAATCTCATCAGGTTATATCGATCAGTCACTTACCCCAAGTAGCTGCTGCAGGAAACCAACAATTAGAGATTTTCAAAGTAAACACGAATAACACAACAGCATCTCAAGTTCGAGAATTGACTCCTGAAGAAAGGATTCAATCAATTGCGGTGATGTTATCAGGAAAGGGCATTTCGGAGGCGGCTATTGAGAATGCTAAACAACTTTTATGTTTCTAGCCCGGATTTAGTTTTTCGTAGTTAGCATCAACCTCCTTAGGGTTACTCTTTGCAGCTGTAGTTGCCAGGAAATCACAACGTTCATTTTCAACAATTCCAGCGTGTCCTTTTACCCATTTAAATTTTACGTCAAACCCATTTGAAACTTGTATATACTCTTGCCACAGGTCAGTGTTTTTTACATTTTTCCAATTCTTTTTCACCCACCCTTGTAACCAACGTTTGGCTATAGCATCACACACATATTTTGAATCTGTGTGCACCACAACAGAGAGCTGCTTATTATTGATATGTCGTAATGCCATTATTACGGCGAGTAGCTCCATTCTGTTGTTTGTTGTATAACGAAAGCCTTCGGATAATTCTTTCCGGTGTTGGCCATACATCATGACTACCCCGTATCCTCCTGGTCCGGGATTTCCCAAAGCAGCGCCATCTGTGTACACAATTATCTCAGACATGACACAAACATACCCCTGTTTGATATCCCTATCAAAAAAAGTAATCACCCGTTCCTTTATTGAATACTTTTGTATCCATGAAGGCAGAAATTATCACAATTGGTGATGAACTATTGTTGGGACAAACCGTTGATACCAATAGTGTATATATCTCAAAGGTCCTGACTCCTTTAGGATTTAACATCCATTACAAACAAACCATTTCTGATTCTAAACATGCCATCATCGAGAGTTTAGACCGATCCATTAAAAGAAGTAAACTTATAATTATTACAGGCGGATTAGGACCAACCAAAGATGACATCACCAAACATACATTAACCGAGTACTTTAACTCTGAATGGAGGTGGGATGAAGGAGTATTGAAACACCTAGAAAGTATTTTTTCGGATCATGGTAGAGAGCTACTTGATATCAATAAACAACAAGCCATGTTACCCGCACTTTGTAAAACCTTGTTTAATAAAAAAGGAACTGCTCCTGGTATGTTATTTGATCTTCAAGGAGTATGGGTTGCTTCTTTACCAGGAGTCCCATACGAAGTAGTTGATATTCTGGAGCACTCATTAATCCCAAAATTGCAATCTGAGTTTAAAATAAAGCCCATAATCAATAGAACCCTAACCACTGCACTTATCCCTGAAAGTAAAATAGCTCAAAAATTAGAAGCGTTTGAAGACTCTATAAAGAACCGTTTCAGTTTAGCTTATTTACCGGCTTACAACATCGTAAAAATTCGATTAAATGCTTTAAATTCTACTATAACTCAAAATGAATTTGAACAGACATGGGAAAAGTTAATCCTTGAGCTAGGTAAATGGGTTGTTGATACTACCGACTCCCCTATATCAGAACTATGGGCCAAAATCCTAATAGAAAAAGATTTTCAAATTTCTACCGCTGAAAGTTGCACTGGCGGATACATTGGAAATCAATTAGTAAGCGTAAGTGGTGCATCTACCTATTTTCAGGGAGGCGTAGTTTCTTATGCCAATCAAGTCAAATCCAATGTTCTTAGTGTTGATGCAGATTTAATTCAAAAACACGGAGCCGTTTCAAAAGAAGTAGCCATTGCTATGGTGAAGGGAGTTAGTCAAGTTATGAATACCTCGGTAGCCATTGCGACTACAGGAATTGCCGGGCCAACTGGAGGCTCTGAAGAAAAACCCGTTGGAACCATTTGGATAGCCGTGAAAATCAATGACCAAATTTCCGTGAAACAATACAAACTTCGAGGTA
>JAYYCN010000039.1:0-3252 GCA_036161795.1 Bacteroidota bacterium | reverse complement strand
GGTATGGGCAGTATTTTGTCCATTTTAATTTAGGACTTCTATTTGCGGTATTATTAGATGCAGGTTTGAATGCTTATGTTTCAAGAGAAGTTGCAGCAAATGGTAGATTGACCAATCTAACCCGGATTATAGGCCTGCGAATGCTATTAGGCTTGGTTTACATTGCTGCAGTGGCATGGGTTGCAAGTAATCAAAGTTTGGATTGGAGAATTCTAGCGTTTGTGATTTCCAATCAGGTGTTGGCTTCCATTGTATTATTCAAGCGTGCCATTCTTCAAGGTAAACAAAGGTTTATTCAGGATAGTGTGGTAAGTGTGACCGATCGCTTAGTTGCCATCGTGGTCAGTGCTTGGTTTTTATACGAAGGAAGTACCTTTTCTGGTTTAAATGGTATCGTGGTGTTTTTGATGGCTCAAACTACGGGATATGCCATTGCCTTAGTTTTATCTGCTGTATTCTTATCTCGAACAAAAATGGCTGATCGGCGGAACCAGAATAATAAGATGAGTTATCACGAAAGTTGGTTGAAATGGTCAAAAGAAGTCGTTTGGTACATTTTGATGGCTCTTTTTATGAGTGCATTTACCCGCATAGATGCTTTGATGATTCGGAATTTATCGCCGGATATGTTTGGACATATGGGTGTAGAATCAGGTTATTATCAGGCAGGTATTTACGCACAAAGCTACCGTTTACTCGATGCTGGTTTAATTTTTAGTACGCTTTTAAGCACTCAATTATTGCCTGTTTTTTCGAAAAATATTGCGGAGAAGCTCAATAGTTCAGATTTGATATGGCTGGCTTTTCGTTTGGTTTGGTTTGTGGGAATTATGGCAGTTGCCGTTTCCTTTATTTGGGGTGAACATATTTTAAATATCCTATACGGTGAAAAATGGCTAAATGAAGTTAATTCAAACAGTACTTTAAGTTTATCCTCTTTCTCTTGGATGAATTTTACCATGCTTATGGTGGCTTTTATGGCCATGACTTGTATACATGTGTTTGGAACTTTCATCACAGCTTTAGGGAAACTAAGATGGCTTTCGGTGATGGCGTTGTTGGCATTATTGGTTAACGTATTACTCAATCGCTCTCTAATTCCACAGTTTGGTTCGTTAGGTGCCGCATTAAGTGCGGGAATAACCCAGTGGCTTTTTGCCATTATGTGTTTCATTAAAGCCATACGCCACGAAACTATATCCTTGAAGGGTATAAAATGGAAAACAGCCCCTATGTCTCTGTTTTTGATGTTGCTAGTGATTCTATTTTGGTTTAACGTTCAAGAACCTTTAAAAATGACATCCTTAGCGATTACGAGTTTATCCATCATTGCCCTGGGTGCGATATGGATGTTATTTGGAAAAGATGTAAAACACATTCTCGGACAAAAGAAGTAAATTGATGGAAAACGTAAGAATATTTAAAAGCGGGCTATTGCCCGCCTTTTTTATGCAAATAAGGGCATGCCTTCGGTAAGGTCTTCAACTGATTTGGCAACTTCCAAAAGAGTGCTAGGGTTGTCTCGATTGACCAATGCCTTATCAATTAATTCTGCTACGGTGATCATATGGTGTTCAGAGAATCCACGCGTCGTTAAGGCGGGTGTGCCTAATCTAATGCCACTCGTAACAAAAGGACTTCTTTCTTCAAAAGGAACGGTATTCTTATTGATAGTAATATGGCATTTGCCCAATGTTTCTTCTGCCACTTTACCTGTTAGTTCCGAGTCTTTTGCGCGAAGGTCAATTAACATCAAGTGATTATCTGTCCCTCCAGAAATGATACCATATCCTAATTCCACCAGGTGATTTGAAAGTGCTTGAGCATTGTCAATGACGCGTTTTCCGTAATCTTCAAAATCAGGAGAAAGCGCTTGGCCAAACGCAACTGATTTTGCTGCAATAACGTGCTCTAATGGGCCTCCTTGCGTGCCTGGAAAAACAGCCGCATCCAATAAACTGCTCATTTTCTTGATAGTCCCTTTTGGTGTTTTTAGTCCCCAAGGATTATCAAAATCTTTACCCATCATGATGATACCTCCTCTTGGTCCACGAAGTGTTTTGTGCGTGGTAGAGGTTACAATATGACAATATTCTAATGGATCATTCAGTAGTTTTTTAGCTATTAATCCGGAGGGGTGTGATATATCAGCAAGTAATAATGCTCCAACTTCATCCGCAATATTTCTGAAACGCTGATAATCCCAGTCTCGAGAATAGCTAGAGGCTCCGCAAATAATCAATTTTGGTTTTTCTTCACGGGCGGTTTTTTCCATTAATTGATAATCGATTAAGCCTGTTTCTCTATTTAAACCGTAGAAAGAAGATTGATAAATTTTCCCAGAGAAATTAACGGGTGAACCGTGCGTTAGATGGCCACCATGGCTTAAATCAAAACCCAATATTTTCTCACCCGGTTTGAGTACGGCTAACATCACCGCTGCATTTGCTTGTGCCCCAGAATGTGGTTGAACATTGGCCCATTCTGCTCCAAATAAGGCTTTCAACCTATCGATCGCCAGCTGTTCGATTTGGTCAACAATTTCACAACCACCGTAGTATCTCTTTTTGGGTAGCCCCTCAGCATACTTATTGGTGAGTATACTACCCATGGCTTGCATGACTTGCTCATGTGTGTAGTTTTCAGAGGCTATTAGCTCTAAACCCTTGTGTTGACGTGTGTTTTCTTTTGAAATTAGATCGAAAACCAATTGATCGTTCACTTTCATGTCGCAATTTTACGATTTTTAATAGGATAAACGGTTATGCTTTTGGGCCTTAAATAATCAAAAAAGAGGGGGTTTTCTTAAAAAAAACACGGAAATTCGCTAAATCTACAATCATGAAAGTTAACCGTAAATACGTGAAACAAATAGGTCAGGTACTGGCTTTTTTCCTAGGTTTTTGGGTATTATCCATGTGGTACTTTAGTCCAGCATTGGATGATCAGATGTTGCAACAGGGAGATATGCAACAGGTACGTATGATGACCCAAAATGCCCATGACATAAAAGAGCAGACCGGTTCTTTTCCAAATTGGAGTGATCGATTGTTTTCGGGGATGCCATCTAATTTAATTACCGGTGTTGAGCAAGGAAGCCTTCTGCTCAAATGGAAACCGTTAACTCTATTTCAACTGGTGGAGCACCCATTTGATTTCCTTTTTATTTCAATGATCAGTATGTTTCTACTGCTTCATGTACTAAAAGTAAGTCCTTACATGGGAGCTGCTGCGGCTATTGGTTACGCGTTT
>JAYYCN010000038.1:0-4937 GCA_036161795.1 Bacteroidota bacterium | reverse complement strand
AAAAGGGAAAGAGTTCCTTTATGATATCGGGGCGAAGAACCTATCTAGACTTACTCATTCAGCCTTTTGTATATGCCGCTTCTGGTAATAATTTGGGCTATTATTTCTACGACTTCAATGCCAAAGCCAATCACAAGTTTTCCGATAAAGATAAACTGTTCTTCAGCGGTTATTTTGGGAAGGATAATTTCTACACGGTGATAAGAGAGCAAGATTCGAGATTGAACACAGATTTTGGTTGGGGAAATAGAACATTGACCGCAAGATGGAATCACGTATTCTCGCCCAAACTATTCTCAAATGCCTCACTCATTTATAGTCATTACAATCTCAATATTGGCCTGAATTCATACAGCCCATTTGATACATTTCTTTTGAGTTACAAGAGTATAATTAACGATTATGGAGTTAAATATGATTTTGATTGGCGCCCACATCCCAAACATCAAGTTCGTTATGGAATGCAAACGACTTGGCACCGTTTTCAACCGGCAGCACTGGTGGTGAAAGCAGGTCAAAAGGATGCACTTACCAACGAGATAAACGTCATCAATACCTACGAGTCTGGTTTGTATATCGAAGACCTTTGGAAGCTCAATCGTTTTAAGTTTAACCCTGGTTTTAGGGTAAGCCATTACGCCGTTCAAGGTAAGAATTACCTTAATCCTGAACCTCGCTTTTCGATGTCCTACAACATCAATAAAGATCTCGCGGTTAAGGGTTCTTATGCTCGAATGTTCCAATACATTCACTTGTTGAGCAACTCAGGGATTTCGCTTCCAACGGACTTATGGGTTCCAGCTACTGCGAACCTACTTCCAATGCGAAGTGAGCAAACCGCAATAGGTATAGCAAAAGATTTTGACCAAGGGTTCTCCGTAACCCTTGAAGGGTATTATAAAGACATGAAAAATGTGATCCAATACAAGGAAGGAGCCTCCTTTTTATTAGAGGATGATATTTTTGAAGGATCGGGGACTGCTTCCAATCAAACATGGGAATCTGCAGTCACCAGAGGAGATGCTTGGAGTTATGGAATGGAGTTGTTCCTCCAGAAAAAAACAGGACCCATTACAGGTTGGATCGGATACACCCTTAGTTGGACTCAAATGAAATTTAATGAGTTGAATTACGGCAGACCATTTTTTGCTCGTTATGACCGCCGTCATGATATATCTATTGTGGGGATGTATGAAGTGAAGAAAAATGTAGACTTTGCTGTTACTTGGGTGTATGGGACAGGAAATGCTGTAACGGCTGCACAGGGTTATATCCCTGGGAATTCCCATCAAATGTCCCGCTATCCCATAATCTGGAACCCAGATTTGCAGAGTTATAACAATTTCGTGGATTTTGGTTATCGAAATAATTTTAGAATGGAAGCCTACCACCGGCTCGATCTAGGACTGCAATTTCATAAAGAGAAAAAAAGCGGTACCCAGACCTGGGAAATCAGTGTTTACAATGCTTATAACCAAGCCAATCCATTCTTTTATTATGGTTCCCCAGAAAATGGAAGAAACGGAGAAGTCAATGTATTAATGAAGAAAGTCACGTTATTCCCGTTGATTCCTTCGGTCAGTTATATCTTTAAATTTAAATAAAAATGAAGTCATCCATAAAAATAGCCTCACTCAGTTCATTGATATTAGTACTTCATGCTTGTGAGCAGGATGCACTAGTTGAGCCCCCTGAGTTTGTTAAACAACCAGTATTTATGTGTTTAATGACACCTCAGTCAAACTTAATAACAGCTTCTGCTGCATTTACCAAGCCATACTACGGCTTACAAACAGAAGAAGTGGACTATATCGAAAATGCCGTGATGGTGATTAAAGATAATCAGACCCAGGAGGTAGATACATTCACTTACAATCGCGACGGCGAGTATATTCTGTTCCCTAAAAACATCTCTCTTAAAGAAAAAAACAAGTACACGTTCACGGTCTATATGCCAGACGGTAAACAACACTTCGCTCAAGCAACGGTTCCACCGAAACCAGATTTTGACAAACTCAGCATCAGTTATTTAAACTTGAGTTCAAGCGTGGTAGATGAATGGGGGTATGAACAGAACCCTTACACGATTGAGTTAGAATATGACGCAAAAGAGGAGGATAAATATTTTGTATCCACTCGTTTTGATGGTTTTGTCTACAACGCGAGTGGCGATGTTATTGAAACATCTATTTATTTCTCGGAGGATATTCAACCCATGAATCCCAATAAAGCTTCCTCATTTGTAAGCAGGTCTTATTTTTATTCTGGATTTGGGTATGAAGGCCCCTGGTCATTGGATTCCTTCTCTGGTGCAATTTATACCATGGATAAAGCATATAGGGACTTTTACACTTCCCAATATCAAGATGAAGGTTCTCCTTTTAACGAACCGACCATATTTAAGAGTAATTTTAGTGAAGGAGCCTTGGGTGTTTTTGGCTGCTATGATTACAGACAGGGTTCTATCACCTATCCCAAATGACGTTGATAAGCTCGCCACCAACGGTCGGGCATATCGCCATCACAAACGTTTTGATAATCTTGGTATGAACACCCGATAAAGAAGGTTTCTTCTTCGTAGGGATGTGGAACTTCCATCCACCAACGATCACTTTTCCTGCTTTTATAGAAGGTGATTTCATGCCCAGTACTTTCTATTCTATTTCTGTAAATTAGGTAGTTTTCATCGTTTTTCACGGGATGATCATTGAATCTTGAAGTAAAGCCTTCAACAAAATACCACACCATTTGTGCGACTAATTCATCCCCTAAGCCGTGCGATCGATCATTCGAAAGTCCATAGAATGTTGCGGAATTGAGCATATTCGATAGCCCTGCATACCGGGTCATTTTAACCGCTTCTTCTGCATAAAGTCCGTTTGGTGAAGGTTGAGCAAGTCCGCCGATATCCGCATTTCGGACTGCGTTTAAGTCAAAATACATCGAATGGGCGCTCCTTAGTATCGGTTCGGTTTCTTCCAAAGTATTTCGGATATTTCCTAATCGGTAGTTTTCAAAGTTGAGGCTATCCAGCTGATTAGCCGTTTCATCAGAAATGTAGTAAGCCTGAGTAGCGATAAAATCAATATTGGATAATTGTTTGCGGTATTCGGGAGAGCTCAGAATTTCGTAGTAGTCACTACCCGCTTTAAAATCAATGCTTCGACTAATACAGGCCAATTCTAATGGTGTTTTACTATCTCGTTGAGCCCTATGTTGAGGGATGATGTGACTTTTTTCATCGCTTAGCACGATGACAATCAGGTTTAACGAGAATAGTTCACCCAATGCTTCGCTCATGGCGAAGTCACGTTGTTTTTGGTCGGATGGAGTTTTAAAGTTGCCCAAATCAACAATGGGAGTTTTCCCAAACCTCCAGGTCAAAGAATACAGTGATTTTCTGATTAAATGGGATTGGTCACCTATTCCTACTATCGCAATTTTAGCGGTACTGAGTTTAGGAAATAGCTTGGAATATACCTGGATATTACCTCCAAACGCTTGGGATGGATGTTTGATTTCCTCTACAACAAAAGAGGGTACGGGATCAAAATAAGCTTCCAACATACGAATGATGCAAATTCGTGATTCATTTTTTAGGTATGATAGAAAAGAATGCACACATCTACGCGTGTACATTTTTTACCACGTTCGTGAGCTTGAATTTTATTTTGGAACAATGCGGGAACTCAATTGTTTCTATCTGAAACAAAGCACTTAATTTTGCGAAACAATGAGCCAAGGATTCCATAAACTAACCGTTAAAGAAGTCATTCAAGAAACTGCTGATGCCAAAACCATCGTTTTTGATATACCTGCTGACCTAAAAGAAACATTCACTTACGAGGCTGGGCAATACTTAACATTTGAATCAGAAATTAACGGGGAAAATGTTCGTCGTTCATATTCTCTGTGTACGTTTGATAGAGTGGATGCTTCTCCGGCAGTTACCGTGAAAAGGGTAGAAGGGGGAAGAATGAGTAATTTCTTCAATGACCATGTTGCGGCGGGAACAGTATTGGAAGTGATGCCTCCAATGGGGAATTTTAAGGCTGAGTTAAATGAATCTAATGCGAAACATTACGTATTATTTGCTGGAGGAAGCGGAATAACGCCCGTTTACGGAATAGCAAAAGCGGTATTATCTACTGAGCCAAATAGTCAAGTTACCTTGGTATATGCCAACAGAGATCAAGATTCGGTAATTTTCAGGGACGGCTTAAAGAATTTGGAAGAGCAATCCAAAGACCGTTTCAAAGTCTTGCATAGTTACGATAAAGCTCCATTTACCTGGTTTGGTTTGAAAGGGCAGCTAACCGAAGAAAAGGTTCAGAACATTGTAAAAAATAAAATAGGAGGCTCATTTGATACCTATCCGTTTTATATCTGTGGACCAGGTCCCATGATGAGTGTGATTAAAAATGGATTGTTGGACACCGGTGTTCCACAAGAGAATATCAACATAGAATACTTCACTGCTCCCGGTAGTTCTCATTCATCCGAAACCGAAGATACAGCAGCAGAACAGGGGTTCGACGGCAGAGCAGAAGTATCCTTGACCGTTTATGGTAAAACACATACCATTGAAGTGGATGAACATTCAACCATATTAGATGCTGCAATGAAAGAGGGAATTGATCCTCCTTACAGTTGCACTGTGGGCGTTTGCACTACTTGCCGTGCCAAAGTGAGCCAAGGATCCGTGCACATGCTAGAACGTGAAGGCTTAAGCGATAAAGAAATTGAAGATGGCTTCGTTTTAACTTGTCAGTCTCAGCCGCGTAGTGCCAAGATTGTGCTCAACTACGAGTAGACCGAAATTTTATAATTGGGCGGAGTAGTTGCGAACTTTTTCCAGCAATTTTTCAAAATCTTGTGGCAAAGCTGCCTCAAAATGCATTTTCATTTTTTCAGTTGGATGCATAAAGCCTAATACC
>JAYYCN010000037.1:0-3223 GCA_036161795.1 Bacteroidota bacterium | reverse complement strand
GGAAGGAAAAAAGCTAAAGAACCTAGCAGCTAGACTTACCACTTCGGAAATCAAAGTAGAAACGGTAAAAAAACAGTTTCTTACCGGTAAAGAAGCAACCACCGTTAGAGCTTCTCGTGTAAAAGCCTTCAAAATCAACTTCAGCATCGCTGAGAACAACATAGCTGAGGCAGGTCCGCGTAAAGTGTACATAAAAGTGACAGGTCCAGAAGGAACCACCTTGCAAAATACTGGTCAAGGCGGTGTGGTTGACTTAGCGGAAGGAAAATCAACCAAGTTCTCCTACTCCACGGAAGTTCTGTACGAAAATGGGAACAAAGAAGTAGCAGGAATGGTTTGGGAACCTTCTAAGAAATTGACTGCTGGTAAATATACGGTGCAATTGTATACCGAAGGATATCTAATGGGATCCTCAGCGTTATCATTACGCTAAGGAATCCCACCATAACAACTGAAAATATCTGGAGCTAACCTTACTCTGAGGTTGGCTCTTCTTTTTCCTCCTCTTTATTATTCTGACGTTCATCTGCCTTTGCAATTTTCTCCTTGGCCGGATTCACAATGGCAGGATCCGTGAAATTTTCTACAATGGTATTCCAGGTCACTTTCGCATTGAAATCATCGTTCTCTTTCGCGAACGCATCACCCAGTAGTAACAGCGCTTTACCCACCCATTTATCGTAACCATTATAGCTTTCTAAGAGCGCATAACACGATTCTTTTGCTAGTTCTGTGCTATCAATGTTATAATATACCTCAGCTTCCAGATACTTGGCTTCGGCAGCAAAGCGATTGTCATTTCCTTCATAAATACCGCGTAGTTGAGCCAGTTTATCTTCGTAAGAAAAGCTTGAATCATTGTTACTCTTATACACGATGAGTTTGGACTGATACTTCAAATCGGCGTCAATGGTCTCATCATTTACGGCTTTAGAAGCAATTCGATTTAAGCCTTCGACATTACCCGAGCGAGAATAGCAGTACATCATGGATTTCCAAGCTTTACGTTGCAGCTCCTTGGATCTCGTTATTTCTTCGAGTATCTCTAAATACGTCAGTATGTCTTCGCATTTTGCATCGTTACCATAAATCTTAAGTACGGCTAAGGTGGCGTCTTCTTTGTAGTCTCCAGAATTCGCAACCGATACCTGTTTATACGCTTCAAGTGCTAACTGAGGCTGCTTATTCTGTTCGTAACTCATGGCTTGATAATACAAGGCTGGGATCACAAAACTTCCATTTGGTTTTTCATCTAAATAACTATGAAATGAGGAAATAGCTTTAGGGAATTCGCCTTTATCGTAAGCATTAATAGCGGTTTCATACATCACACTATCTTCTCCAGAAGATGTGATTCCACCACGTGTTGAAGCCCACTGAACATAGTTTTTCGCCAATCCCTCCTCTGTATATATAGTTTTCACCATGTCTGCCGCAGATTGAGCATCTTGCGTACCTTTAAAATCATCGTACAACTTGGTGTATGCATCTACGGCTTTTTCTATTTTCTTCTGATTATAATAGATCCTACCGAGGGTACTAAAGGCTTTTCTTGTTAGCTGAGTACCTGGGAATTTCTCTAATATCAAGGTATAATACTTTTCCGCCTGTTCAAACTGTTTCAACAACATATATTCCGAAGCTACTTCGTTGTATGCATCCAAGATATAACGACTTCTTGGGTAAGCATCTAACAAACGCTTGAGGGTGGTAATTTTCTCCTCTGAACGCTCGAGTAATCCGTAAATCAAACCACTCTGATACAAGGCATAATCAGCATCTCTACCCTTCTTTGCTGATACATAAGCATAAGCACGAACCGACTGTTCTAAATTTCTAGTCATTAAGTAACAATCGCCCATCCTTAAATAAGCATCATGCACAAAGGACTCATCGTACCTATCTTTCGCTACTTTCTCCGTGAAATTGTTGAAATACGCAGCCCCCATTGCGTAATTCTTCTTCTTGTAGTAAATATAACCTTGGCCGTAATACGCGTAAGCGAATTCCTCGATTTTATCCGATTGGGACATATCAACAAAATTTTTGAACGCGACTAAGGATTGATCTAACTCATTGATTTGGAATAGCGTCTCCGCCTTCCAATAAGCGCTCTGTGCAGCAAATTTCTTATTGGCTTTCTTCACTCGACATTTGTCAAATAATTCCATGGCATCTCTAAATCTTCTGCTTTTATAAAGCTCCATCCCACGGGCCAATGAAACCTTTTGATACACTTCCTCTGTTTGGGGATCTAGGTCTTCGATACCTTCTAGTATCTCAAGAGCCTCACGATACTTATCCGTATTCAATAATAACTTAGCTTTCAATTTAGAAGCCTCTTTAGCCTCAGGAGTGCGAGGAAATAGACGTACGTATTTATCCAATAATTTGGTAGAGTTCGCATCGCGCATTTGCACAGCGATTTTGGCCTGAGTGTATAACGATATTTTCGCCAGTTCCTCGTTGAAGCCGGTTCTCCATACTTCAGAGAAAGCGTAGGAAGCCTCTCGGTAGTTTTTCATTTTAAGCAAGGTATTGGCTAATTCATAACTGGCCAATTGGGCTAAACTATCATTATTCTTCGCCACTTCTCTAAACCAAGGCAAGCATTCATTCAACCTTCCTGATTGTGCGTAAGCATATCCAATTTCAAACTGCTGCTCTTCATCCTGCTTATCTAATCTAGGTTGAATTTTTTCGTAAAACTCCGCAGACTTATCATAATTCTTGATTCTGTAATAACACTTGGCTTTAAGTTCAAAAATTTCTTTAGTGGAAACCTTTTTGGTTGATACCAATGCCAATTGCTCCAGTGCCTCATTGTATTTGGACCTTTGATATTGAACCTGCGCCATGTAAAAGTTTATTTTTTCAAATCGCTTGTCTTTTATTTCTCGGAACGAACCGAAAGCTTCTTCGTACTGCTCTTCCATTAAACAGGCGTAACCGTAGTAATAGAGTCCGAATTGACGGTATTTGTTTGGAGAATCCACCACTTTTTGAAGCTTCTCTTTTCCTTTTTCATACTGCTTTCGTTGAACAAAACAGAAGCCCATGCGATAATTAAAACGCATACGATCGGATGGATCAATGGTTTTTTCATTCACATCACGGTAATAGCCCAAAGCCGCAGAATAATATCCAGCCTCATAGTTATAATCAGCCAAAGCCAGATTTGCTTGATTTGCGCGTGCCTCGTTTGGGTGATTGGCTAAGTAGC
>JAYYCN010000036.1:0-5173 GCA_036161795.1 Bacteroidota bacterium | reverse complement strand
GAGGGCCATTACGCAAGCGTCGAAAATCAAAACATCAATGACCTCAAAGCCCAAGGTTCTTTGAAGTTGGAAGAATTCAACTTCTTCAGAGAGGATATATTACCCTTAAACATTAACTACTTTGAATTAACTGCTAACCCTCATTCCTTTAAAGTTGCTCCATCAAAAATCAGCTACGGACAGTCCACAATCGAAGTCAAAGAGGGAACATTAGATAACGCAATTGCCTTTGCTCTAAACGACGAAATGCTTCACGGTAGATTAAAAATACACAGCGATAAAATCAATCTTAACGAATGGATGACTTCTGAGGATATAAGTCCGGAAGGAACATCCAAAGCTAACGATAGTACAGCTTTGGAGGCGGTAAGCATTCCACACAATTTAGACCTTGAATTCTCAGGAAGCATAGGGCAGTTGATTTATGAAGATTATGACCTTCGCAGTTGCCAAGCTATTATTAAAGTCAGCGAGGGCAGATTAATCGTTGACCCCATCAAGGCCAATTTATGGGGAAGCCAATTCGACTTCAGTACTACCTACGCATATGAAGAAGGAGGGAAACCCCATTTGGCTACAAGCTTTGCCTTACAAAACCTAGTGCCAAAAAATGTGGGGACTTCATTTCGTCTGTTGCAAACGTATGCCCCCATCATGAAAAAGTTCGATGCGCCATTCAACCTAAACATGAAAATGAACTCTGATCTCGACCAAAACATGTCACCCATTATGCAGGATTTAAGCGCGGATGGTTTAGCGAAATTAAGTCAGGCGACTAAATTAGAATCACCCGAATGGCTTAATCAAGTTTTTGAGCAATTAAAATGGGGCAAAGAGAATGTAAAAGAAGTTAAAATAAAGCCTGGCACCCTTGTTTTTGCTATACAAGATGGCAAGCTCAAACTTAAGGATAGCATCAGATTAGATGTTTACAAGGGGTCTAGTATGGCGTTTACGGGCGGTGTGGACCTTGAATATAATTTAGATTTCAATGGGAATTTTTACACCCAAGGGAAAAAGGTGCCGATGAGAATTACCGGGACTACCACTTCACCTAAATTAAGCATTGATTGGAAAACGCTTGGCCTTCAAGCAGTTGAAGAATACAAAGAAAAAGCGATAGAAAAGGCAAAGAAAGAGGTTAAAGAAATCAGTGATAATCTCATTGAAAAAGCAGAACAAAAAGCAGAAGAATTGAGAAATGGGGCTGCAGAAAAAGCACAAGTTATTCGAGATAAAGGTCGTGAAACAGCCGACCGACAACGAGCGGAAACCGATCGTTTAATGGATCTAAGCAGGGAGGAAACCGATAAGAAGATTGGAAAGATGATAGAGGCAGCCAAAAACCCAATTGAAAGACTCGCGGCCGAGAAGGCAGCAAAAGCATTAAGAAAAAAGAGCAACCAAAAGATTGACCGACTAAAAAAAGAAGGATATAAAAAAGCCGCACAAATCGAAACGACAGCAAACGAAAAGGCTGACGCTATAGAAAGTGCTGCAAGGAACAAAAGTGAAAAATTAATACAAGAAGCTCAAGAAAAGCAGAAACAAGGTCTTAATTGATAGCGCGATAAATAGGCCGAAAGGTACTTATTCCTTTTACATCTTAACCAACTTTGTTCAATATCGACGTTCATCTTTTTAACATTGGCAATTATAAAAAACATGGGAACTATAGACAGAAGAATTAGACTCTCTATTGTACTCACTACTGGTCTTTCTCTGTGCTATGACCTTTTTCTTTGTTACACCATTTGCATATAACTCTTCACTACATTGGCACATATTACGCGTACTACCTACATTTGTACATAACGATTTATGACACCTATTAGATTTGAGGGTAAAAACGCAGAGTTCTTCTCGACTCTTCGAAGCCGAATAAATGAATATTTTGACGAAAATAACATCAGTCCCACTGGTAACTGGAAACTTTACTGGAAAACCATCATTTTGGGCCTTGGTTTATCTACCAACTATTTGGCAATATTCCTTGTTTCCGAAGGTAGTGCATGGGTTTATTTGCTTTATTCTACCTTGGGTTTATGGTTTGCGGGCATTGGATTTAACGTCATGCACGATGGTGCACATGGCAGTTATTCTAAACACCAATGGGTAAATAAACTGATGGCAAAGTCACTCAATTTACTTGGTGGTAATGCCTTTCTATGGGCAGAAAAGCATAACGTGGTACACCACAGCTTTACCAACATTGAAGGTGTAGATGACGATATTGATTTATGGCCGATCTTGAGAGTAAACACCTCTAAGAAGAAATTCTGGTTCCATAAGTATCAGCACATTTATGGCTTACCATTATACACCATCGCTTATTTGGCGTGGGTGTTTTTTCAAGACTTCAAAAAGTACTTCTCGGGTAAGGTAATTGATCGCCCATTCAAAACGGCATTCACTTGGAAAGATCACCTCATCTTTTGGATTAGTAAGATTGCTTATTTGATGATTTTCCTATTTGCTCCAGCTTATGTGTTTGGATTCAAAATCGCCTTTGTAGGTTTTTTCCTCACAGGAATCATCACGGGCATTTGTATAACTGTAGTATTCCAGCTCGCACATGTGGTAGAAGACATTCATTTTGTAACAGACAAAGCGGATGCTGAAAATGCTCAAACCACATTGGATGCTATTCGCGTGCAAGATGACTGGGCGACACATCAAATCAACACCACTTCTAATTTCAGTACTAAAAGCAAGTTCTTGACCTGGGCTTTAGGAGGTCTCAACTTCCAGGTTGAACACCACCTATTTCCGAAAATCAGTCACATACATTACCCTAAAATCAATGAAATCGTAAGGAAGACCTGTCACGATTTCAATGTAAAATACAACGAGATCCCGAATTTCTTTGAAGCCATTCGATCACATCTATTGCACCTAAAGCATATAGGACAGTTGGCTTAATGGTTAGCCCACTTTTCAGATAAGTATACCAATACTTCAACGGCTTTCTCCATGTCTTGAATACTCACGTATTCGTGTTTGCCGTGGAATGCCATTTCACCCGTAAATATATTTGGACAGGGCAATCCCATAAAGCTCAAACGTGAACCATCGGTACCGCCACGCGCACTACTCAATCGAGGCTCAATTCCAGCGCGCTCAATAGACTCAATGGCATACTGGGAAATCTCTGGAGTAAGTTCAATAACTTCTTTCATGTTTCGGTACTGCTCCTCTACCTGTATATCGGCAGTAACTCCTGGGTAATCAGCAACAGTATCTTTCATAAAGCCTTTCAAACGCTCTTCGTATTCGGCTAATTTTAAAGTATTGAAATCACGCACAATAAATTTAACCCAAGCGTGCTCAGCAACACCACCCATCGTTACAGGGTGAACAAAACCCTCCCTACCTGAAGTGGTTTCAGGAGAAAATGAATCTTTGGGTAATCGGTGTAAAAAGTCACCTGCAACCTTCAAGGCATTCACCAATTTGTCTTTAGCGTAACCAGGGTGAGCCGAAACTCCATAAAAGTTAACGGTAGCCCCATCCGCTGAAAAGGTTTCGTCTTCATAAGCCCCACGCTTACCCGCATCTAAGGTGTAACCCACTTGAGCACCTAATTTTTCGATGCTCACGTGATCTACTCCTCGACCTATTTCCTCATCTGGGGTAAATAAAATTCGAATATCACCGTGCGGTAGTTTTGGGTTTGCTACCATGTGTTGAACGTAATCCATGATCACGGCCACACCGGCCTTATCATCGGCACCCAGCAATGTGGTTCCAGAAGCGGTGATGATATCCTCACCAATCTTTTCCTTTAAATACGGATGTTCCGACGGTTTAATCACCTGCGACGGATCATCGGGTAACACCAAATCAGAACCATCATAGTTGTGGTGAACAATGGGTTTTACGTTGGCGCCCGTGCAATCTGGTGAAGTATCCACATGCGCACAGAAACATATCACTGGCACTTCACGGTCAACGTTTGACTTTAAGGTTGCATACACATAACCATGCTCATCTAAATGAGCATCCTCAAGGCCTAAATCCAATAATTCTTGAACCAATAAACGGCTCAAGTCTTTTTGCTTTTCCGTACTTGGAAATGTGGTTGATTCTGGATCGCTTTGAGTATCTATTCTTGCATAATCGCAAAAGCGATCGGTAATATGTTTAGTCATGTTGTTTTACTAAGTCGGTTAAAGACATTTCCAAGGCTTTCGCTGAAATGCCCGTTGATTTAGGATTAAACTGGTGCACTCGAGCAATAGCGCCCGCAATTATTTTACTAACGTCTTTAAAGATCTCCGTATCTTTCACTTGTGCCTTTTTGCTCATTAGATAACCGAACACCCGTGCCATTCCACAGTTGGCAATGAAATCTGGAATCACCGCAAATTGATTGTCTGCAAGTTTTGAAATGGGACCCATAAAGATTTCCTCATCTGCAAACGGAACGTTGGCTCCACAGGATACCACTTCTATGCCCGATTTAGCCATGCGATTAACATGATCTTCGGTGATCAATCGACTTGCTGCTCCCGGGATGAAAATCTCTGAAGGAAGGTCCCATATTTGTTTATTTACTTCTTCAAAACTCATCATATTTGGTGCATTCAGCGCATTGCCATTACGAGAATTAAACAAGGCCACTACTTCATCGTGACCCAATCCTTTTTTATCAATGATGCCACCATCTTTGTCAATGATACCACCAATACGCACGCCATACTTTGTTAAATAGAATGCGGCGGCTGCAGCTACATTACCCCAACCTTGAATGATGGCTAGTTTATTATTCATGAAACCACCATAGGTTTCGTAGTAATGCCTTACGGCTTCTGCTACTCCCCAACCGGTTATCATATCTGCAATGGTGTAACCTTTACTCAAGTTTGGAGTTAGCCGTTCGTCAGTGATCGTTAACAATACACCCTCTTGCAATCGTCCAATGGCTTTTAATCGTTCTTCGGCATTATAGCTGGTATGATATCCATTCACTACTCCTTCTTGGGGATGAAGGATATCCAACTCCGCTGTCATTGGTATCACTTCGTGAATTTCATCAACATTAAGGTCTCCGCCGGTACCGTAATAGTGTTTTAATATCGGCTTTACGGACTTGTACCAACGTTCCAATACGCCTTTCTTACGGGGATCTTTTGGATCGAAATTAATCCCAGATTTAGCACCACCAATGGGA
>JAYYCN010000035.1:0-2612 GCA_036161795.1 Bacteroidota bacterium | reverse complement strand
GAAGTAGGTAAATACAATGATCAAGAAAACCAAAAATGCATTGTGCCAGAAACCGTACGGATTCATCAAACTCATCAACCAACCAGGAGCGGTTGTTTCAGTGTAGAAACTACCGATGGTTGCTGGTAAGAATAAAAGGGCTTGTGCAAAGATGATCGGCATCACACCAGCCGCCAAAATTTTAATAGGTAAGTAATTTCGTACTCCACCATACTGACGATTACCCACAACACGCTTCGCGTAGTTTACACTGATTTTACGCGTACCTTGGGTAAGCATGATTACCAATAGTACTACAAGGAACCAAATTACCATTTCAACTAGGAACAAAATCGGACCACCTTTGGTTAAACGGAACAAGAACTCTCCAACCAAAGCAGATGGAAGACGAGCAATGATTCCGACCATAATGATCAAACTGATACCATTCCCTAAACCTCTATCTGTGATTCGCTCACCCATCCACATAGTGAACATGGTTCCAGCTGTTAACAAGAATACATTGGTAATCAGGAACATACTTTTGGACATCACATCACCGTAGTTGAAAAGTAGTGCTCCTTGGTTACCCGGAGTAGAAATGATATTGTTCAGATATGCGTATGCCTGAACAGAAGTAAAAATGATGGTTAGTATTCGGGTATACTGGTTAATCTTACGACGGCCTTCCTCCCCTTCTTTCTGAATCCTTTGGAAGCTTGGAATCGCAATGGATACCAACTGCATAAAGATAGACGCAGAAATGTAAGGCATGATACCCAACGCAAAAATGGCACCTCTTGCGAATGCACCACCTGCGAAGGTATTGATCAATCCTAAAATGTTATTCTTGGTTTGACCACGAAGACCCTCGAGCATTTCAGCATCAATACCAGGCAAGATTATATATGATCCTAAACGGTATATAACCAAGAGCAACAAGGTATACGTGATACGCTTGCGGAGCTCTTCAATCGCCCAAATATGTTTGAAAGTATCGAGGATTTTTTTCATACTACTTCTCGTTTACATGGGCACTACCACCCGCTTTTTCGATAGCTGCTTTTGCAGATTCACTGAACTTATCAGCATGAACCTCTAAACCAGATTTCAATTCCCCTCGACTAAGAATCTTATATAACTCGTTCTTACCGATGAGGTTCTTACCAATCAAAACCTCACGGTCGATTTTAGTAACCTTCAATTCATCAGCAAGACCCTGCAATACATCCAGGTTGATTGCAGCATACTCCACACGGTTGATGTTTTTGAATCCACCCTTAGGAATACGACGTTGCAAAGGCATCTGACCCCCCTCAAAACCGATTTTTCTAGAGTAACCGGTACGAGACTGTGCACCCTTATGACCCTTTGTAGACGTTCCACCACGGCCAGAACCCTGACCACGACCGATACGTTTTCTTGTTTTTATGGAGCCTGCTGCGGGTTTTAAATTACTTAAGTCCATTAGAGATTTTCAATTTTTAATAAGTGTTGAACTGTACGAATCATTCCTTCAATTTGAGGATTAACCTCAACCTCACGACTCGCATGCATTTTTCTTAATCCTAAAGCCTTCAAGGTAGCTTTTTGGTTCTTAGGGTATCCGATACCACTTTTAACCTGAGTGATTCTAACCTTTGTCATTTGCTTTATCCGTTAAATACTTGTTTAACACTAATTCCTCTTAACTGGGCAACTGAAATAGCATCGCGCATAGACGTCAATGCTTTAAATGTTGCCTTTACCACGTTGTGTGGGTTGGAAGAACCTTTAGATTTTGCCAATACGTCGGTAACCCCTGCACTCTCAAGAACTGCACGCATTGCACCACCTGCAATTACTCCGGTACCCGAGGAAGCTGGACGCAATAATACGCGACCCCCTCCGTATTTACCTAATTGCTCATGTGGCACAGTACCGTTGATAACGTTCACCTTTATAAGATTTTTTTTCGCATCTTCGATACCTTTATTGATTGCTTCAATCACCTCACCAGATTTACCTAAACCATGACCTACGGTCCCATTACCGTCACCCACAACTACTAGTGCAGTGAAGCTAAATGTACGACCACCTTTGGTTACTTTTGCAACACGGTTAATGTTAACCACTTTTTCTGTTAAGGTGATATCACCTGGACGGATACGTTGATTGTTATTCAAATTTGACATTTTCGTTTACAATTAAAATTCAAGCCCTCCTTCACGAGCTCCATCAGCTAAACTCTTCACACGTCCGTGGTATAAGTAACCACCGCGATCAAAAACTACACTTTTAATACCTGCACCCTTAGCTAGTTCAGCAATTTTCTTTCCTACCATTGCAGCTTTTGCTACTTTGGTTTCTTTTGCATCGGATATTTCAGCCACACGTGATGAAGCTGAAGCCAACGTTACACCCGCGGTGTCATCGATTAACTGTACGTAAATATCCTTATTACTTCTGTAAACGCTTAAGCGAGGACGTTCGGCGGTACCGGTAACCACGCCACGAATACGTTTACGAATCTTGTTTCTTCTAGTTACTTTAGACTTTGCCATGATTTACGATTATTTAGCCGCAGATTTTCCTGCTTTCTTACGTAAAACTTCACCCGCAAATTTGATACCCTTACCCTTGTATGGCTCAGG
>JAYYCN010000034.1:0-7776 GCA_036161795.1 Bacteroidota bacterium | reverse complement strand
TGGGAATCAGGCTTCGTGGTTATCGCGCTTTTGTTAGTTATACTCATTTCTTTGAGTTTTGACCTAGGTGTGTTTACGGGGGGCTACAGAGACAAACTATCCCTAAAACAGAGTATAAAACGAAGCTTAAGCTGGTTTTCATTGGGCTTGATGAGTGTAGTTACCATGTTTTTTCTTATCCCCCACATCCATGAAATACATGATCTGAATGGGCTAATTGAGTATCAAAAACTATATGGGCCAAGCTTTAAGCTAAATGATGATTATGAAGCTTCTTTGAGGTCTTTTCAATGGTCATCGGTTGGCGCATATTTTTCAGGGTTTCTATTAGAGTACGCTCTTAGTGTTGACAATCTTTTTGTAATGATCTTGGTGTTTAAATCCTTCAAGGTCAAGGAGCATAATGAACGAAAGATTTTAGTGTATGGCATCGCAGGGGCGATGTTGATGCGTTTTTTATTCGTTTTTCTAGGAAGTGCAGCGATCCAACAATTTCATTGGGTATTGTATCTATTCGGAGCTCTTTTGATTTATTCAGGTGTGAAACTATTGTTTGATACAGAAGAAGATGAGTTTGACCCGAATGATCACATAGTTATGAAGACAGTAAAACGCTTATTTCCTGTTTCTTCAGTATCTCAGGACAGAGGCCATTTCCTTGTGCAGGAAAATGGAAAACTACATGTTACCACATTATTCGTAGTGCTCTTGGTAATCGAACTGACCGATGTAGTATTCGCTATTGATAGCGTACCTGCAGTTTTTGGCATAACAAGAGATCCGTATTTGGTCTTCTTCTCCAATATTTTTGCTATTCTAGGATTGAGAAGTCTTTATTTTTTAGTCGGACATGGTATAGATAAATTCTGGGCCTTGCAGTATGGCCTAGCAATTATTCTTGTATTTATTGGAGGTAAAATGATTTTTGAAGACTATTTCCACGTGTGGGGATTTAATCACTTCCATAATCTACTAGTGATTGTGTCTCTACTGGCCGGGAGCTTATTGTATTCTTTATGGAAGCCCCAAAATAAATAGGGTTAGTTTATAACATATTCTCACCTGATATAAGAGTGCGTCATTTCTCTTGTAGTTTGTTGGTGGTTGACTATTTTTGTCATGAGAAAAAGGAATGAGCAATACGAGAATAACTGTGGCCAAAGGCGATGGAATAGGTCCGGAAATAATGGACGCAACGTTAAAAATTCTAAAATCCGCCGGTGCGGAAATTGAAATCGATGAAATTCAAGTAGGAGAGAAGGTTTACTTATCGGGTAATACCTCCGGTATTTCATCTGAATCTTGGGACATTATTAGACAAAATAAGGTCTTATTGAAAGCTCCCATTACCACTCCTCAAGGTGGAGGCTACAAGAGTTTGAATGTGAGTATGCGTAAGGCTCTCGGCTTATATGCCAATGTTCGCCCTTGCGTTAGCTTATACCCTTATGTGGATACCAAACATCGGGATATGGACTTGGTAATCATCCGTGAAAATGAGGAAGATCTTTACGCGGGAATCGAACATCAGCAAACCAATGAGGTAGTTCAGTGCTTGAAGCTGATATCAAGACCAGGTACTGAAAAAATCGTTCGTTATGCGTTCGAATACGCAAAAGTATATGGACGTAAAAAGGTAACTTGTTTCTCCAAGGATAATATAATGAAGCAAACCGATGGATTGTTTCACCAGGTATTTGATGAAATTTCTCAAGAATATCCAGACATGGAAACGGAACATTGGATTGTTGACATAGGAGCGGCAAAAGTTGCGGATACTCCAGAGTATTTTGACGTGATTGTAATGCCTAACCTGTACGGTGATGTGATTTCCGATATTGCAGCTCAAATTACAGGTTCTGTTGGATTAGGTGGCTCATCTAACATCGGAGAAAGTTGTTCAATGTTTGAGGCCATTCACGGCTCTGCACCCATGATAGCGGGTCAAAATATTGCTAATCCATCAGGATTGATTCAAGGTGCCATCTTGATGTTAAATCATATTGGTCAAACACATATCGCAGAAAAGATTCAAAATGCTTGGTTGAGAACCTTAGAAGAAGGAATTCACACTGCGGATATTTACAAGGATGGCGTTAGTAAACAGCAGGTGGGAACACAAGAGTTTGCTGATGCTGTTATTACCAATTTGGATAAAATGCCAGAGATGTTTGCGCCGGTTGAATACAAAAAAGATGCGGTTTTGAACTTGCCGAAATATCAAAAGAAGCCCCAACAAGTAAAGCTCTTGAAAGGGGTGGATGTTTTTGTAGATTGGAATGGGACAGATGCCAATAAATTAGCGGCTTTGTTGAGTCCTTTGGAATCTGAGAATATTAAATTATCGATGATAACGAATAGAGGTATCAAAGTTTGGCCCAATGGATTTGAAGAAACATTCTGTACAGATCATTGGCGTTGTCGATATAAACCAGCAGATGGGTATAACCTCACGAAGAAGGATATTGTCGGTATTTTGACTCGTGCTGAAGAGCATGAGATTGACAGCATCAAAACGGAGAATTTATACTCTTTCGATGGAAGAGATGCATTCTCTCTAGGTCAGGGTCAGTAATAACCCTCATAAGGACAAATTAAAGGGCCTCTGAAACAGGCCCTTTTTTATTGCTTTTTTTGGAAATCGTGAAGAATGTCTTCCTTGATGTGTTCGTACAATGACTTTCGGAATACGGATTTCGCAGCAAGACTACCAAATAGAGCAGCGAGCATGAAAAAGAAGATAAGATTGTGTCTATCCGTCATTTCGAGTACCAATATGGCTGAGGTAAATGGGCTGCGGGTTATCCCGGTTAGAAAGGCAACCATTCCCGTCATGATCAATAAATTAGTATTGTCAGGACTTAAATTTAGGATACCAGAGATGGTAGCAGAAATGGATGCACCAATGCTTAAAGAAGGGGCAAAAACACCACCAGCAGCACCAGAACTAAAGCATAAGGCGGAACCCACCCATTTACCAATCGGAACATACCACTCTAAATATTTATCAGATGTAAATAATGAGCCAAGTATGATCTCTCTTCCAGGGCCTGCAATTCTGTGATCCATAAAAATAGCCATCGCTGTGATGAGCACAGATATACTTGCAAGGAAGAGTAAGGTTTTATTGAAGTTGAGTTTCTTCCTCCAACTGATCAATGCCACGACCCAACGGCTGTAAACACCTGCAAACCAACCTGTAATTAATGAAGATAATACTACGGCGAAAACCATTCCGTAACCAATATTTACAGCCAATGGATATCCCAAATAAAGATAACTACCCACAGTACTTTGAGCGGTAATACCCGCGATTACCACACCAATAAATATGGAATGTTTAAAATTGTTAAAATGTGTTTTGGTCAATTCTTCAATAGCAAAAACCAATCCTCCGAGCGGGGTGTTAAATGCCGCCGCTAATCCTGCTGCTGCACCCGTCATAATCATGTTTTTTGGTGAAATACGAGGCCACCATTCAGGTAGGATGTCATAAATCTTTTTGAAAATAGATCCTGCTATATGAATCGTCGGTCCCTCACGCCCGATGATTCCACCACCCAAGGCCATCATAAAACTTGATCCCACTTTTACCAAAATGATAGGTAGACTTAAGAGTTTAATTACCCTATTAGACCGACGATTTTGAATGAGTTCTAAAGATGCAGTTACTTGAGGAATACCGCTGCCATTGGCGTAAGGAGCATATTTGTGAACCAGTAAAAATGAACCAATAAAAAGTATGGGTGTAATCAAGAACATCCAATAGTGTATTTCTTCTACTAAATAAATGAAGATTTTCTCTGCCCATCCAAACAGTTGAGCGTAAAAGACCGCTACTAAACCCACCGCAAATGACCCCACCCAAAACGGCAAGGCACTTAAAACACTGAGCTTCCACTTATCATTTGGAAGATGGGTGAGTTTATCTAGTATGCGCTCGTAGATACGTTTGAAGGAAATCACTCTAGTTTTTAACTGAAGGCTAAGAATGTTTTCGCAAATTTAACGATATCCAAAGACAAAGCACTTTTTAACCATTAATTAACGCTTGTTTTTTAAGCGCTTCATTGGGCTGTTCGTTTTGCGTTCAATCTGTTTGGCTTTGAATACTTCAAATCGACTAATCTCGCTAGCCTTAGGCCATTCGTTATTGGATGGGTTGATATCTGCCGTTTCCTTCATTGGGTCTACGGTGATCTTCACTACTTTCTTCCGCTTGACAAAAGCTTTACTGATGTTAAACTCATTTTTTCTCCAAACGTAGGCTGAAATATAATCTACCTCGTTACTTCCATCCTCAAATTCCCAACCAATGATGACTGGCATTACACAACCACCTTTATTGCTGAGGTACAGCTGGTAGTAAAAATTGTGATCAATACGACTGCGTTCGCCATCGGTTAACGGTGCTAATTTATCAAAACGATTACGAACCCTTATCTCGCTTGTGGAGTCTTGATTCCTTTGTCGAAAAAGATAATCATCTGTACTCTCATTATAGTAATAGTAAAAATCGCGCAGGGTAGTGTCCGCATCAACAGCAAACTCGATTCCTTCGGCTTTGTTTCTTAGCTGTGAGATATGTTTGAAATCCTCGCGAACCACGGGTCTACCATTTCTTCTTCTTCCGATGCGCTCTAGTTGAATGGCGTTGCTCATATCCATTTTTACAGGGACTACATTTGGTGCAGTCACTTGGAGTCCCCAAGCAGAGTCTAAGGAAATATCTACTGGTTCAATATCGTAAAACCAAGCTCGCCAGTACCAATCTAAGTCAATTCCTGAGGCGTCTTCCATGGTTCTGAAGAAATCAGAAGGACGCGGATGTTTGAATGCCCAACGGTTGCAGTATTCTTTGAACGCAAAATCAAACAACTCTCTTCCCATGACCGTTTCTCGCAAGATGTTCAATGCAGTTGCTGGCTTTGCATAAGCATTTGGACCAAATTCAATGATGTTTTCCGAATTGGTCATGATAGGTTCCAAACGGTTTTTTGGAAGCTTCATGTAGTCCACAATTTTATGAGCTGGTCCTCTTCTAGATGGATAATTATTATCGAATTCTTGTTCCGTTAAAAATTGCACAAAGGTGTTTAAACCCTCATCCATCCAGCTCCATTGACGCTCATCCGAATTGATGATCATAGGGAAAAAGTTATGTCCCACCTCATGGATGATCACACCAATCATTCCGTATTTAATTGCTTCGGTATAATTACCTTCCTTATCCGTTCTTCCATAGTTAAAGCAAATCATAGGGTATTCCATTCCGCTAGAAGCTTCAACCGAAATGGCCACCGGGTAAGGGTAGGGAATGGTGAATTTAGAATACGTTTTGATGGTATGTGCTACTACTTTCGTTGAATATTTATTGTATAAGGCGTAAGACTCCTTGGGGTAATATGACATGCACATCACTTTCTTGCCTTCTACATCAATACCCATGGCGTCCCATGTGAATTTTCTAGAACTTCCCCAGGCAAAGTCACGAACATTGGTTGCTTTGTAATTCCAAATTTTGGTCTCTGAACGGTTGGGTTGTTTTTCTTTGGCTTTGGCGGAAAGCAAGGAAACAATCTGAACTGGGCTTTTAGCGTCTTGTGCTTTTTCCCATTGTTGGTATTCTTCTTTGCTCAATACTTCTTCATAATTTTGGCATTCCCCTGTGGCTGCAATGATGTGATCAGCTGGAACTTCCATGCTCACTTCAAAATCACCAAAAACCAATGCAAATTCACCTCTTCCTGTGAACTGCTTATGGTTCCAACCTTGGTAATCACTGTAGACACACATTCTAGGATACCATTGTGAAATGGTGAAAAGATCGTTGCCGTCTTCCGGAAAATATTCATAACCACCGCGCCCACCAATTTTCATTCTTTCTGGAATTTTATATTGCCATTTTATTTGAAAGGTAAAAGACTCACCGGATCTTAGCGCTTTAGGTAGATCAACTCTCATCATCGTATAATTGATAGTGTAGGGCAGCTTATTTCCTTTTTTATCGAGTACATGTTGGATTTTTACGCCATACCCTTTCAAACGATTTTCAACATCTAATACCTCAAGCTTTTCCGCTTGAATGGTTTGATCTTTTTTAAATGGATTATTACCTAGGTTTTCTTCGTTAAAGAAATGACTCTCAGCATCAGGGTCATGCTGGTTTTCATCCAATTGTAACCACAAATAGCTTAATGGGTCTGGGGAGTTATTCGTGTAGGTTATGACTTCTTCGCCGAACAATGTTCTGTTTTCTTCGTCTAACTTGGCGTTGATTTTATAATCTGCTTTTTGTTGCCAGTATTTATGGCCTGGAGCACCAGCCGCATTTCGGTATTCACTTGGATCTGCAAGAATGCTACCCAGTTGTTCGAATTTATTACCGTGATTCGAGGTAGCGTTGTTCTTTAGATTCTGAGCATAAAGAATAGTTCCAAACAAGCCCGATACCAAGGCTATCAAACAAGAAATAATTTTTCTCCACATAAGCGGCGAAGATAATAAAAAGGGAACGGTCTTTATTTAAGTCTCGAGACGATTAGCATCGTGGAAACAACAGCACCGGTAATGCTTGCTATTTGTATGTACCTGAGTTTCCAAGTCGATTTATTTTGACTCATCCAAGTTTGTAACAGTATCAATGGAATGATGAAAATGATTTGACCTATTTCCAATCCAATATTAAAAGCAAATAATGGTTGGATAACCGATGCGCCTTTACCAAGTACGGAAGTTAATAAGCCGGAAAACCCGATACCATGTATCAATCCGAAAATTCCTATGAGCACTAGATCTACTTTAGGATAAAGAGGGATGTGTTTTCGCGATTTTATGACAGAAATTGTTAAGGCGAAGAGTATGGAAACGGCGATAAGGATTTCAATCAAGGAGGAATTGATTTTAACGACATCCATTGCGCTAAGCGCAAGGGTGATGGAATGCGCAATGGTAAAAGCCGTAATTCTAATGAGGATAGATTTGGTTTCTTTTAGATCCAAGGTTAAAAAGGCCATCCATAGAAATAACATATGGTCATATCCATTAAAATCAAGGATATGAGTAAAGCCTGTTTTTATCCAAAAGATGAAATCCAATGTTTGAAAGAATTTATCTTCGAGTCAATTAATGAGAACAAAATTATATCTTTTCGCTCTGCTCGTTACACTTTGGATGATTTCTTCTTCCATGCATCCATTTTATGTAGGAGTTACTCAGGTTAAAATTATCGAAGGAAAAGAAGTGAACATGGAAGTACGAGTGTTTACCGATGACCTTCAAAAATCATTACTAAAAAAAGGTATCACTTTTAGTCCCTTAGAAGTTTCCGATTCATTAATAAAAAAAGTGGAAGTATATCTATTGGAATACGTAAAACTAAACTACAAAACCGAAAGTATACCACATACTTGGGTTCCAGCTAAACTGCAACTTATAGGTTACGAAAAAGAGCAGGATGCCACATGGTTTTATTTGGAGTTAAAAAAGCCGTTAAAGAACAGTGCGTTTAAATGGAAACTAAAGAATACATTGTTGATGGATGATCACGACGAACAAGTACATATTGTGCATGCTGAAAAGGGTTCTCTCAGGGTAAGTGAGCAATTAAATCGTAACCGAAGATCATGCATCTTTTAATAAAAAATCCCGCTTACAAGCGGGCTTTTTTATTATCAAATATGTTGATTTATCTAACAATGAAATCACCTTTCATCATTCCGTAATGCGCTGGGAAAGTGCAAACAAATGGATACGTGCCAACTTCGGGAGCGGCAA
>JAYYCN010000033.1:0-2529 GCA_036161795.1 Bacteroidota bacterium | reverse complement strand
CATACTGCCCTTTAGATTCCATCAAAGTGCTTGATTTTTCAGTGACCAATGGCTTTTTTAATATCATTTTTGTAAACTTTCTTGCAATTTGTTAAGTGCACTTTCTGTTAGGATCAAGCTCTTCGCTTTTAGCACTTGGTATGTATTTAAATCAGCCGCTGCCATCACCGTGTTCTTCGGGATATTACGACCGCTCAAGTATACATTCTTGTCATTCTCTGGAGTTACAAATAATGTGCGTCCAGTTAAATTCAACGCGTTCAGCATATTCTTGAAATCAGAAGTTTTCGGAGCCTCCATTGTGAAATCCTCCATTACTACTACTGACTTATCTTTAGCCTTGTAACTTAATGCAGATAAACGTGCCACACGCTTTAGTTTTTTATTCAGTTTGAAAGAATAATCCCGTGGGCGTGGTCCATGAATTCTAGCACCACCCACGAAAATACCACTCTTCAAAGAACCATGACGAGCGTTACCTGTACCCTTCTGGCGGTATATCTTACGAGTAGAGCGTGAAATCTCAGAACGATCCTTTGATTTGTGCGTACCTTGACGTTTGTTAGCCATGTATTGCTTTACATCCAAGTATATCGCATGATCATTCGGCTCAACACCAAAAATCTCCTTAGGAAGATTAACGGAACGTCCTGTATCAGCGCCTTCTCTATTAATTACTTTAACTTTCATTGATTATTTCTCAATTACAACAGTTGAACCATTATGACCAGGAACAGAACCTTTTAAAACCAAAAGATTTTTTTCTATGTCAATTTTCATCACAACCAAGTTGAAAGACTTAACACGCTCACCACCCATACGACCAGCCATACGCGTGCCCTTGAATACTCTTGACGGAAAAGAACAAGCTCCAATAGAACCCGGTGCACGTAAACGATTGTGCTGACCATGGGTTGCTTGACCAACACCACCAAATCCATGACGTTTTACAACACCCTGGAAACCCTTACCCTTAGATGTACCTACCACGTCAACGAATTCTCCTTCTTCGAATATGCTAACATCAACAGTTCCACCTAATTCTAGCTCTGCATCGTTATCACGAAACTCAACCATCTTGTACTTCGGATTTGTCTTTGCCTTTGCCGCATGACCTTTGGCTGCAGCAGAAGCACGACGCTCTTTTTTATCACCGTAAGCCATCTGAACAGCGTTGTATCCGTCCTTTTCTAACGTCTTAACCTGAGTAACTACACATGGGCCTGCCTCAACAACGGTACAAGCAACACGCTTTCCATTTGCGTCGAACAAACTAGTCATACCCAACTTTTTACCAATTAAACCGTTCATCTTTCTTACAATTTAATTTCAACCTCAACACCACTAGGAAGTTCAATCTTCATAAGTGCGTCGACGGTTTTTGTTGAACCATTGAAAATATCAATAAGACGCTGGTAAGTGCAGTATTGAAACTGCTCACGTGCTTTCTTATTAACGTGTGGAGAACGCAAAACAGTGAATATCTTCTTGCGTGTTGGTAGAGGCACGGGTCCACTCACTACTACCCCTGTCGTGCGTACCGCCTTTACGATCTTCTCTGCTGATTTATCTAACAGATTGTGATCAAAAGACTTTAACTTGATTCTTATTTTCTGACTAACCATTGTAGTTATTCTAATTCTTATTAACCGTTAACTTTTTTCAAAACCTCGTCGGCGATATTCTTAGGAGTTTCCGCATAATGACTGAATTCCATTGTACTATTTGCACGACCTGAAGTAATGGTTCTTAAGGATGTAACATATCCAAACATTTCAGACAAAGGAACTTTTGCTTTCACAACCTGTGCGCCAGCTCTTTCATCCATACCCTCCATTTGTCCACGACGACGGTTAAGGTCTCCCATAACATCTCCAGTGTTCTCATCTGGAGTGACCACCTCAAGCTTCATGATTGGTTCAAGTAAAATTGGACCACAACTCTTTGCCGCTTCACGGAAACCTTGCTTTGCAGCAACTTCAAAAGACAATGAATCTGAATCCACGGGGTGGAAAGAACCATCGAACAAACGAACCTTCATGCGATCGATTGTATAACCTGCTAAAATACCATTCTGCATAGCCGCTTTGAAGCCTTTCTCTACAGAAGGGATGTATTCTTTTGGTATAGATCCACCTACGATTTCGTTTACGAATTGCAGACCTTCACCCTTCCAATCTTCATCTGCTGGTCCTATTTCGAACTGTATATCTGCGAATTTACCGCGACCACCAGTTTGCTTTTTGTATGTTTCACGGTGGGTATTGTTGCGTGTGATGGCCTCTTTGAAATTAACCTGAGGAGCTCCTTGATTACACTCAACTTTAAACTCACGCTTCAAACGATCAACAATAATATCTAAGTGAAGCTCACCCATACCAGAAATTACTGTTTGACCTGTTTCGTCATCTGTATGAACACGGAAGGTAGGATCCTCTTCAGCTAGTTTAGCCAAAGCCATACCCAACTTATCTGTGTCTGCTTGTGTTTTTGGTTCAATTGCCAAACCAATTACTGGATCTGGAAAAA
>JAYYCN010000032.1:0-5815 GCA_036161795.1 Bacteroidota bacterium | reverse complement strand
AATTCTTCACGGATTTTATCTGCATTTGCTCCTGGTTTATCAATCTTGTTAAAAGCGAATACCATGGGCACTTCGGCTGCCTGAGCGTGTGCAATGGCTTCACGCGTTTGTGGCATAACGCTATCATCGGCCGCAATCACGATGATCGCTAAATCGGTTACTTTAGCACCACGAGCACGCATTGCTGTAAATGCTTCGTGACCAGGAGTATCCAGGAAGGTTATTTTCTTACCATCTTTTAATGTTACCTCATACGCTCCGATATGCTGGGTGATTCCACCCGCTTCACCTGCGATAACATTTTCTGCGCGGATATGGTCTAGTAAAGAGGTTTTACCATGATCAACGTGACCCATAACCGTTACAATCGGTGCTCTTTCTTGTAGGTCTTCTGAGTTATCGGAATCCTCTTCGATGCTTTCAATTTGAGATTCGGCATCAACAAAAGATACCTCGTAATTGTAATCACTGGCAAC
Organism: Bacteroidota bacterium; assembly: GCA_036161795.1. Classification (GTDB taxonomy): domain Bacteria; phylum Bacteroidota; class Bacteroidia; order NS11-12g; family UBA955; genus VMCP01. The sequence continues at coordinate 5,339 of JAYYCN010000032.1, read as the reverse complement.
CAATTGGATGGTTTCTGCATCCAAACGCTGATTAATAGAAACCATGATTCCCAGAGCGAAACACTTAGAAATAACCTCGGTTACTCCAACGTTCATCATGGTGGCTAGTTCATTAGCTGTAAGGAATTCGGTTACTTTCAGGATGCTGCTTTCAGCAGCTTTTTTCTTTCTTTCTTCCTCAAACTTTTTGTTCCTGCTATCCCTATCCTCTTGGCGCTTTTTACCCCGATTATTATTACGTCCACCCATACGGTTGATGGTGTGGCGTACGTTTGAACGAACTTGACTTTCGTTAACCGGTCCTTTGTTGGTTTTGTTATCTCTTCCGGTAGACTTGTTTTCTTTGTTAGCATTCTCACTAACCTCTACTTTCACGTTGACACCCTTTTCTTTACGTTTACGCTTTTTGCGTATTTCTTGCATGTCTTTACGCGCTTCTTTGGCAAGGGAACTATTTCCCGTTTTTTGCGTCGGAAGGTTTATTTTCCCCAAAACCTTAGGTCCACTAAGTTTTTCTTTTTTGGTCTCAATATACTCCGAGGATTCATCATCTTTAGGCTCCTCATTTTTGGGAGCTTTCACCTCATCAACCACCTTTTCCGTCTTTTCTGCTTTGGTTGATTTGACTGGTTTTACTGACTCAGTTTCTACAGCTTTTTCGGCTTCTTGTTGGGATTTTGGTGCTTCAGGCTCAGCAACTTTTTTGTCAGCTTTAGGTTTTTTCTTACCGGTATTCAAGTCAATTTTACCAACCATTTTCAATGGTGGTTTCTTTTCCTCTTCAACAGGAGCAGGTTTTTCTTCGTTGTCGGTTGCCGGTTCTTCAGGCTCAATCTCTGGCGTAGGTTTTTCCTCCTTAGCGATAGGAGTATGCTCTTCGGTAGGAGTACTCGAAATAGGCGCAGATGGAGTTGGACGAACAGGCTTCTGTTCTTTGAGCTTATCTGCTTCTTCTTTCATTGCCTTATCGGCTGAAAACTCCTTCAAACACTCAGAGTACATTTCTTCTGTTATTTTAGTGGTAGGACGTGCCTGAACGTCGTGCCCCTTTTCTTGAAGAAACTCTGCAATTGCTGAGGTGCTTCTGTTTAATTCACTTGCTACTTTCGCTAAACGGTATACCGCCATATTTATTCCAAAATTAAAATTAACCTATTGATATCGCAAGATTTTCAATGCATCTGTTCAAATAACATTGAAGGACTTCACGATAAACCCGTTTTTTTCTTCTTTAGATCATTTTCACTCCTCCTCAAATTCCTCTTTCAGGATTTTTTGAATTTGTTTTACGGTTTCTTCTTCTAAGTCTGTTCTAGTTACCAAGTCTTCCACTGGTGTGCGCAGAACATCCTTCGCTGTATCCAAACCGATTTTCTTAAATTCTGCAATGATCCACTCGTCTATTTCATCTAAGAACTCGTCTAAGTCCACATCGTCTTCAACGGCTGCATCTACACGGTATACCTCAATTTGGTAACCCGTTAATTTACTGGCAAGCTTAATGTTGTATCCTCCACGTCCAATAGCTAGTGAAACTTGATCACTTTCAAGATATACGTTCGCTGTTTGTTCGGTGATATCCATTCTGCTGACTACCGCTGGCTGAATGGAACGCTGAATAAATAGTGCGTCGTTGGTGGTGAAGTTAATCACGTCGATGTTTTCATTTCTCAATTCTCTAACAATACCATGTATTCTGGCACCCTTTACACCAACACAAGCTCCAACAGGATCAATGCGGTCATCGTAACTTTCTACCGCAACTTTTGCTCTCTCTCCTGGCTCACGAACGATTTTCTTGATGGTAATCAAACCGTCAAGTATTTCAGGAACTTCGAGTTCAAATAAACGCTCAAGAAATTCTGGAGAAGTACGTGATAATACAATACGCGGACTTCCTTTTTCCATATCAACGCTATGAATAACAGCGCGGATGGAATCTCCTTTTTTGTATATATCCCTAGGAATCATTTGATCTTTTGGAAGAGTAAGTTCGTGTCCTTCATCATCCAATACCATGATTTCTCTTTTCCAAACATTGTAGACCTCCCCGGTAATGATATCTCCTCGGCGATCGCTGTACTTTTTAAATAATTCATCTTTTTCTAACTCAATGATCCTACTCATGAGCGCTTGGCGGGCATTTAGTACATTTCTACGCCCAAAGTCTTCTAAGCTGATTTCTTGAATACAATCTTCTCCAACTTGATAGTCGGGTTCGAGTTGCAGAGCATCTTCCACCGTGATATGTAAGTTCTCATCCTCGACTTCGCCTTCTTCTACGATTAAGCGCAAGTGGTACATTTCAATATCACCTGTCTCTGTATTGATGATGATATCAAAATTGGCATCTGCACCATATTTCTTCTTCAAAATGTTGCGAAAAACATCTTCTAATACACGCATCATGGTTGCGCGGTCAATGTTTTTGAATTCCTTAAACTCGGAGAAGCTCTCCACTAAGTTCATTCCGAGGTCTTGCGCGTTGGCTTTCATTTTATTTAAAACTTAAAATTATTGTTGCTTCTTCAATGCTTTCGAAGGGGATGATGACAGGTTCAAGGGTGACTTTCTTTTTCCCTTTTTCTTTCACTTCGTTTAAGAGATGAATTTCATCGTTCTCCCATTTTTCGAATGCGCCTTTGTATTGTTGGTCTGTTATTTTAATCTTTAACGATCGACCGACGTGTTTACCAAATTGTCTTTTATCTCTTAATGGTTCAGTGGCCCCAGGAGAAGAAATTTCAAAGGTAAATGGGTTGTCTCCGAAATCCTCCTCATCAATCATTCTAGATATGTGTTTGGTGAATTCGGTTAACACCCCCATCGAGAGTGCCTCTTCACAGTCCATGTAAAAACGGAATAAGCCTGTAGGACTTACCGTGTGATGAACTACAAATAAAGAGAATGCAGCTGCTTCTGCATCTACCATTTGCCTGAGTTTTTCTCCTAGTTTTTTCATTCCATTAAAAAAGGGGACTGCTTTTCGCTTGCCCCCTTCCTATCAATAATTTGGAAAAGTACTGCAAAGATAAGAAAATAACCCTACGCCGCAAACTATGTTATTACTATCGGCAAGACAGGATTGCACAGAATAATCTCGGTTAATCCAAGAGGTAGGCTTTTTTAATGATCACATCCTCTTCAGGACGATCGTTTTTATCACGTTTGACCTTTTGAATTTTATCAATGATGGCATAGCCACTGGTTACTTTACCAAATATGGTGTAATTCATGTCAAGGAATGGAGTTCCGCCCCATGTCGCGTATATGTCTTTGACCCGATTCGGTATGTTCTCAAAAATACTGTCAACCTGAGATTTTACTCTCGGTTTGATTTCATCTACAACCTTTCTAAATGCTACTTCACTTTGCATGGATTGCGCCGCTGCCATCCGTCTCTTGAACTCTATGTTTTTTGGATCTTGTAGAAATTGACTAATCATCTTATTACCCAAACGCTCTTTAAATTCGGTTTCATCGTACTTGTTGCCGGTAACAATGTAAAATTGACTTGCAGAGCTCTCTTGCTTTGGGTTAATATTATCTGACTCTCTAGCGGCAGCCAATGCGCCCTTGAAATGGAAAATACTATCTCTAAACTCCGCAGGTATGGTGTAGTTAGGTCCTCCCTCTCCGAGTTTTTTGCCTTTGGGAGCATTTTTTGAGTCAGGGTCTCCGCCTTGGATGACAAAACCATCAATTACTCGGTGGAATAAAAGTCCGTCGTAATATCCCTCTTCGAGTAGCTTGAGGAAATTATTGCTGTGTTGGGGAGTAGCTGGATTCAAGGCTAATCGGATATTACCAAAGTTGGTTTCCATCATAATTTCTGGCCAATTCCCAGAGTTTGTTGTATCGGGTATCACCATAGTCCGTGTTGAAAGGGAGTCTTTGGTTTCTCCAACGAGGTCTTTTTCCGTTGCTTTGTTTTGACACGAAGCCACCCATAATGTGAAGACGGTTAAGATTAATGTATTACGCATGGAATTCGATAATTTCTTCTTGTTCAAAGTATTCAATGATATGTTGTCTTAAAAGGCTTTCCTGTTCCAGCAAAGCCAAATTCGGTAGGGGTTTGATATTTTTCCACTCGGGCCATCCTTTACGATTGAAGCCCTCCATTTTATAATATCCTGAGTAGCTCAACAATTTACAATTTGCGATATGCATAAGTCGGGTTTTTTCCTCCTTTGTAAATGCTTTTTCCGGAATTTCGCCTAGTTCCCTTATCCCAATTAAAAAGAGCATAGCATTGAGATCTGCTTTTTTACCAAATTGATTCTCAAAAAACGACATAACCTGTTGCCATTTCTTCTGGATTTCTTTATTCAGCGTTAGCTTTTCTACCTGCATAGCATCAAAGTTACAAACAAATTCTATCGGAAATCTCAATTTACTATGGTGTAAGTTTGTATCATGCAGACGGAGTCATCATCCAACCACGATCATTTAGAATCCTTGACCACTGAGGAAATCATCTCGGGAATGCATGAGGAAGATAAATCGGTGAATACTGCCATGAATCTGGCATTAAAGCAGATAACAAAAGCTTCGGAGGCGGCATTTGGATCTCTTCGATCTGGAGGTAGATTATTTTATTTAGGTGCTGGTACCAGCGGTCGACTGGGAGTTTTAGATGCATCCGAATGTCCGCCAACATTTGGTGTTGATCACGGATTGGTGATTGGAATTATGGCGGGTGGAGATGGGGCTATTCGAAAAGCGGTGGAATTTGCTGAAGATGATATCGAGCAAGGCTATTTAGATTTAGTATTATATAATGTTTCAAACCTTGATATGGTCATCGGGATTTCGGCGTCGGGCCGCACGCCCTATGTGCTTGGTGCGTTACAAAAATGTAAAGAAAATGGCATCACAACGGGATGTGTGGTTTGTAATAGTGATAGTAAAATTGCAGAGGCATCAGATTTTCCTGTTGAGGTAATTACGGGACCGGAGTATATCACGGGTTCTACCCGGTTAAAAGCTGGAACAGCCACCAAATTAGTGCTGAATATGATCACAACCAGTTCAATGATTCGTCTTGGGCATGTGAAAGGGAATAAAATGGTTGATATGCAGCTGAGTAACGATAAGTTAATCGATAGAGGTACCCGAATGGTCATGGAGGAGACGGGTATCGACTATGCCACGGCTCAAACGGTATTATTGAAAGAAGGCAGTGTGAGAAAAGCAGTAGATAAGCTATCGCAATACTAGGCTTATCCTAAGATATCCCAGGTTTTATCAGCCAGAAGTCTTACGGTATGTAAGAACTGATCAAATGGCATATTTGCTCCCCACTCGTATGGTGCCACCATGCTCAAAACTTGACT
>JAYYCN010000031.1:0-2568 GCA_036161795.1 Bacteroidota bacterium | reverse complement strand
CATTTGTGCATTACCACCCACACGAGATACAGAAATACCTACGTTAATCGCCGGACGAACACCAGAGTTAAATAGATTGGATTCCAAGAAAATCTGACCGTCGGTAATGGAAATTACATTGGTTGGGATATATGCCGAAACGTCTCCAGCTTGTGTTTCAATTATTGGCACGGCCGTTAACGACCCACCTCCTTTTACCTTACCCTCCAACGAAGGAGGTAAATCATTCATGTTTTTTGTAATCTCGTCGTTCGAGTTCAATTTACACGCACGCTCAAGGATACGACTGTGAAGATAGAATACATCACCAGGGTATGCCTCACGTCCTGGAGGACGACGAAGTAGCAGGGAAACCTCACGATAGGCAACCGCCTGCTTGGATAGATCATCGTAAACAACCAATGCAGGTAATCCCAAATCGCGGAAATACTCACCAATAGCACAACCTGCCATTGGAGCGAAGAATTGTAATGGGGCTGGAGCAGAAGCCGGAGCAGAAACTACCACTGTGTAAGCCATTGCACCATTTTCCTCTAACGACTTAACAACTTGCTTAACTGTAGATTCTTTTTGACCACATGCCACGTAGATACAGAAAACTGGGTTACCAGCTTCGTAAAATTCTTTTTGGTTGATTATGGTATCGATAGCAATCGCGGTTTTACCGGTTTGGCGATCTCCAATGATCAACTCACGCTGACCTCTACCAATTGGAATCATCGCGTCTATCGCCTTGATACCTGTCTGTAAAGGCTCAGTTACAGGCTCACGAAAGAGTACACCTGGTGCTTTACGCTCGAGTGGCATTTCGTATACATCGCCTTCAATAGGACCTTTTCCATCAATGGGTTCTCCTAATGCGTTTACAACACGACCGAGCATTCCATGACCCACCTTTAAACTCGCAATCTGGTTGGTACGTTTAACCTTATCCCCTTCCTTGATATCCGCACTGCTTCCCATAAGTACAGCACCTACGTTATCCTCTTCGAGGTTTAATACAACGGCACGAACGCCATTTTCGAATTCTACAAGCTCACCACTTTGTACTCCGAAAAGTCCATAGATACGAGCAATACCATCTCCTACTTGGAGTACGGTACCAACTTCTTCTAAGCTAGCAGCATTGTTAAAACCATTGATTTGGTCTTTTAAAATGCTGGATACTTCGTCTGGCCTAATTTGTGACATGGTTTTTTATGCGATTTGAAGTTCTTTTTTAATTTTATTGATTTGTGTTGACACCGTGCTGTCGAAAATTTTACCACCAAATTCAATGGTTAAACCGCCCACTACGCTTGTGTCAATATTGGTTTTAATATCAACTGATTTAGAATCAGTGATAGAAGTGACATATTTTTCAATGCTACTGAGGGTATTTTTGCTCAACTCGACAGCACTAATGACCTCGACTTGCACGATTTTATTCGCCTCGTTATACATGGCGATAAAAGACTTCGCCATTGCCGGAATGTAGGACTCACGTTTTTTGTTTACCATTAAGCTGTAAACACCTCGTGAATGTTCATTTTGTTTATCAGTTAACCTTAAAACAGCTTCTTTCTTTACCGAAATGTTGTAAAGAGGGCTCTCTAAAAACACAATGAATTCATGACTGTCCTTTGATAAATCAGTCAATTCCTGCATGTCCTTCATTACCGCATCTAATACACCATCTTCTTGTGCTTTCAGAAACAAGGCTTTGGCGTAACGTGAGGCAACTTTTAATTCTGACATATTTATGCTTCAGCCTTTTTGGTTAAGTCACCTAAGTGATTCGATATTAACGATTGTTGGGCTTCGTTGTTTTCCAACTTGTCCGCCACTAATTTTTCGGCTATTTGAAGGGAAAAGGAAGCAATTTCTTTCTTTAACTCCTCCATTGCTGCAGACTTTTGTTTTGAAATCTCGCCTTCGGCACGCGTAACCATTTTTTTAACTTCCTCATCTGCCAGTAACTTAGCGTCACCAATGATTTTTTCCTTCATCTCTTTGGCTTCCTTCAGCATGGCATCGCGCTCTTGACGTGCATCCGCCAGAAGCTGCTCATTTTCACCCTGTAAACGAGCCATCTCACCTCTTGCATTTTCCGCTTGATTCAATGCATCATTGATGCTCTCTTCCCTATTCTTGATTGACTCTAAAATAGGCTTCCAAGCAAATTTCTTTAATATAAATAATAGGATGCTGAATGTAACAAGCATCCAAAATATCAATCCTATAGCGGGTGTAACTAATTGCATTTTTTTGAATTTAAAACGGGGGCATTTTACCACCCCCGATGGTTTCTTACAAGAAAAGAATCAACAAACAAACAACGATTGCGAAGAATACAGCACCTTCGACAAGAGCTGCTGCCACAATCATATTCGCGCGAATGTCACCTAATGATTCAGGCTGACGTGCAATTGATTCCATAGCGCTACCACCGATTCTACCGAGACCAAGACCAGCACCAATCGCGGCCAAACCAGCGCCGATAGCGGCACCCATTTTACTGTAAGCAGCGGCTAGATCCGTTGCTTGAAGAAGCGTGTTCATTAAACTCATAGTTATTTTAATTTATTT